>JBAUCP010000217.1:0-2245 GCA_049677625.1 Occallatibacter sp.
GACATCAAGACTCGGACATCAAGACTCGGATATCAAGGAGACCTCCCGTGAACTCTTCCTGCTGCAGACGTCCAAGCTTTCTCGTGCTCTCGCTTTTACTGTGCTTCGGCATGAACGCACGCGCGCAGGCCGCGCACAAGCTGCCGGTGATCAAGTACGAAAAGTACACGCTGCCGAATGGGCTGACCGTGATTACCCACGAGGATCACCGGTTGCCGCTGGTGGCTGTAGATCTGTGGTATCACGTGGGCCCGCTCAACGAGCGGCCCGGCCGCACGGGCTTTGCGCACCTCTTCGAGCACATGATGTTCGAGGGCTCAGAGCACGTGGGCGAAAAAGCACATATCAAAGACGTCCAGTCCGCCGGCGCTACGGATGTGAACGGCACCACCAGCTTTGACCGCACGAATTATTTCGAGACGATGCCGTCGAATCAGCTCGAACTGGCTCTGTGGCTGGAGAGCGACCGCATGGGTTTTCTGATGGAGGGGCTGAACCGCACGCTGCTCGCCAACCAGCGCGACGTGGTGCGCAACGAACGGCGCCAGGGCGAAGGCCGGCCCTATTCTGTCGCCGATGAGGCAGTCTTCCACCTGCTGTTTCCCAAGGGCCACCCTTACTACGGCGAGGTGATCGGCAGCCACGCGGACATCGAGTCAGCCCGGATTGCCGATATTCGCGACTTTCATCAGCAGTTCTACACGCCCAATAATGCATCCATCGCTATCGCCGGCGACTTCGATCCCGCGCAGCTCCGCGCGATGCTGACCAGGTATTTCGGCCCCATTCCGAGAGGACCGAAGGTTGAGCCGGTGACCGCGGTTACGCCGGCCATCACGTCCCAGCAGCGCGCCACGATTACGGATACAGTCAAGCTTCCGCGCCTCAGCGTGGCGTGGCTCACGCCGCCCATCTTCACGCCGGACGCCTACAGCGTGCGCACAGCCATGTTTGCGCTGGGGATGGCCAAGGCCAGCCGTCTGGATGAGGCGCTGGTTTACAAATCGCAGGTGGCGCAGAGCGTTTACTGCGGCACGGATGCGCTCAAACTGACCGGGATTACCTCCTGCGACATTACGGCCAGGCCGGGTGTGAAGCTCGAGGATCTCGAAGCTACATTCTGGAGCGTGCTGGCCAAGCTGCAGCAGGAAGGCCCGACAGCCGAGGAAGTGACGGCTGCAAAGTCGACCGACCTGACAGAGAAGATCAGCGGCTTGCAGCGGCTGGGTGGCTTTGGCGGCATTGCCGACACGCTGGACCAGTACAACCAGTACACCGGCGATCCGGGATTTCTGGCCAAGGATGTGGCTATGACGGAGGCGGTGACGGCTGCGAGCGCGCAGGCGGCGGCCAATAAGTATCTGACCAAGGACTCGGCGGTCGTGGTCTATTGCGTGCCCGGCAAGAAGATTCTGGACGACGTGCCGCGCAGCCCAGACGATACGGACGCCGATGTGAAGATCACCAACCCTTATACGCCGGAGTTTGAAACATCACAGGAGTGGCGTAAGGACAAGCCCGCACCTGGTCCTGCGCCGGCGCTGCATCTGCCGGTGCCTACGGAGTTCAGCCTGCCGAACGGGCTGAAGGTGCTGCTCATTGAAGATCATGCGCTGCCTGTGCTCACGGCGGAGATCGTTTCGCGCGCGGGCAGCTTCAACGACGCGGCCGGCAGGAGCGGTCTGGCTACGCTTGCCTCAGAGATTATGAGCGACGGGACGGTCTCGCGCGACCTGACCAAGCTCGCCGAGGACCAGGAGCGCATCGGCACGCAAATCAACACGGGCGCGAGCCTGGACTCGGCGTCGATCTCGATGAGCCTGCTCACCTATCACACGGCTGAGGGAATGGATCTGCTTGCCGACGTGGCCGAGCATCCCGCCTTCCGGCCCGACGATATCGATCGCCACCGCAAGCAGCGGCTGGTCCGCATTGGCCAGGAGACGGACAACGTGCAGAGTATGGTCTTTCGCGTGGGCCCCAAGCTGCTGTTTGGCAACTCGCCCTACGGCATGACGCCCAGCGGCACCACGGAGAGCGTCACCGCTCTTACGCCCGCCGATATCTCCGGCTTCTACGCCGATCACTACGGTCCCGGCGACTCAGCGCTCATCCTGGCCGGAGATGTGACGCGCGCCGAGGCAGAAAAACTTGCGCGCCAGTACTTCGGCCGTTGGAGCGGCAACACTACGGCAGATCCGGCAGCGCCGCCAACGCCCGCGCCGCCCTCGACGCATGTGGTGAT
>JBAUCP010000218.1:0-4048 GCA_049677625.1 Occallatibacter sp.
GCGGAGGATTGTGCGGGAGGAGATGCGTGCGGCGGGGTGAACTTGATAATCGGCACCGCTCTCCATTTACGATTGAACCATTGTGCAAACCATTCGCGTAGACACTCCTTCGGCCCGATACGACGTCTTCACCGGCAGCGGTCTTCTTGACACTCTTGCTCCACGCATAGAAAAAGCCGCAGGCCGCCTGCCGCGGCGCGTCTTTGTCATTACCTCGCCGGAGATCTGGGCGTTGTGGAGCGAGCGCTTCCTTGGCTCCTTTTCTGAGGCTCCGGTTACCCTGTTTCTGCCGCCGGGCGAGAGCCACAAGACCATGGCCAGCGTGGAACGGCTCACGCGCGAGATGGCACGCGCAGGCGGCGATCGAGGCTCGCTTCTCATAGCCTTCGGCGGCGGCATTGTGGGCGATGTGGGTGGGTTTGTGGCCGGCATCTACATGCGGGGCATCCCATACGTCCAGGCGCCCACCACGTTTCTTTCGCAGGTGGATTCGAGCGTGGGCGGCAAGGTGGGCGTGAACCTGCCCGAAGGCAAAAATCTGGTGGGCAACTTCCACCATCCCCGCGCGGTGTTTGCCGATATCAACGTGCTGGGCACGCTGTCAGACCGCGAGCTGAGAGCCGGGTTGATGGAGAGCCTCAAGGCGGGGATCATCCGCGACCGCGCGCTGCTGCGGTTTATGGATGAGCACTCCGATGAGATTCTGGGCCGCGACCCCAAGGCTCTGGAGCGGGTGATTGCCGCATCGATCCGCATGAAGGCCGGCGTGGTGAACCAGGACGAACGCGAGAGCGGTCTGCGCATGATCCTGAACCTGGGGCACACGGTGGGCCACGCCATTGAAGCCGTCACGCGCTACAAGGCCATGCTGCACGGCGAGGCGGTCGCGTGGGGGATGGTGGCCGCGCTTTACCTGGGCCGCGCGCGCGGGACCATTACCGCGGGCCAGATGGATCGCCTGGAAGACCTGATCTACCGCTACGGGCCGTTGCCTGCGCTGAACAAGCTGCGCGCCGGCAAGCTGGTGATGGCTACCGGCAGCGACAAGAAAAATGTGGGCGGGGTACGGCGGTTCGTGCTTCCAGTGGGGATTGGCGACGCGGGAGTGGTGGAAGACGTGACCCCGGCGGAGCTGGAAGCGGCGGTGAAGTACATGCTGGAGAAGGGAAAGGCTGGAAAGGCGGCGGGTTAGCGAGTTAGCGGCTTGTTTAGATTTGTGCTTTCCCAGGTCCCAAAGCCGGGACCTGGGGCACCCCTGGTCTTGCTTCGTTGAGAGTGAGCTGGTGGAGTTTGTGGTTTCCCACCCTTTTCACGATTAGGCCGTGAAAAGGATGGGGCACCCGCGAGTTAGCGAGTTAGCGGCCTGTTTAGATTTGTGCTTTCCCAGGTCCCAAAGTCGGGACCCTTCGACAGGCTCAGGGCAGGATCTGGGGCACCCGGCGGGAAAGCACAACCCTCACCAACCAGCGTGCTGACTTGCTGACTCGCTGACTCGCCGCTCGACCGCGACTTTTACGCGTAGATCGCGTCTTATCAGACAAGTCCGCATCCGTTTAGGCACTCGGACGACGGGGTGGATGGACTTACACTGAAGAGGCTCTGGATTGTCCGCACCTTTCCCGATGTGCCGGACCGTAACTCTCGTCGTTGCGCTGGCCGCCTTTGCGGCGGCTTCAGCCTTCGGTACGCCGGCTTCCTCCGTGAAGTCCCACAGGAGAGCCTCAGGCTCACACGCGCATCATCACCCAGGTGCAGCGGAGAGCACGCACCGGACGGCGACGCGCGGCGTCCCAGAAAAAAGCACCCAGAGAAGTACCCGGAAGAACGCGAACCGGCCCACGCCGGAGGAAGTCGGCCGCGCTGCCGGGCTCAAGATTCGCCGCGAGATGGAGCAGCGGGCGGTTTACCGTCATGGGGCTACGCGCGCCACCGGTGAGGGGCGCTACCGGCGCGCCCGACTCGTGGAGACGGCCCGCGTAACCCGCTACCCCGCCGAGCGGCCCGAACCCACACCGGTTGCCAGCTACGAGGAACGGCCGGAGCGGGCAGCGAACGAGCCTGTGTTGCCCGCGCCGGCAGCGCGGCCATTTGCGGAAACACCGGAAACTGAGACTGCGGAACGGCCTGACTCGACCAGCCAAGCTGAAGCGACCGGCCAATCTGGCGACGATAGAGACGCGGATTCGGCGGGCATTGCGCCTGCTAAGACGGCTGAGGAGACTGCGCATGAGTCGGGCGACGAGCAACTGCCTGCCGCGGACTCTGCGGCGTCTGCGTGGTCAGAGGACGAGGTGGCCTCGCTGACGATTCCGCATGGCGCCATGCCGGCTCCGCTCAAGGGGTCGCTGGCCTCGCTGGAGCGGCAGAACGATCGGCTCACGGCAGAGGGGCTGGAGCGGATCGAGAATGAGGACGACCTGGCGGCTCGGATCGCGAACCATCTGCTGGTGCCGGTTCCGGCCTCGGATGCGCTGACGGTGAATCCGAGCCTGCCGCCGAACCATCGCTACTGCCGGCCGTGGACGGCGCGTTTTCTTGCCGACCTGGCGCGGGACCATGAGGCCGTGTTTCACCGGCCGCTCGAGGTGAGCTCCGCGGTGCGCACCGTGGCCTACCAGAAGCGGCTGATGGAGATCAACGGCAACGCGGCTCCGGCCGAGGGCGACATTGTGAGCCCCCACATGACCGGTGCGACGATCGACATTGCCAAAGAAGGGCTGACCCGCGACGAGGTGGGCTGGATGCGCAGCCGGCTGCTCCAGCTCCAGGACGAAGGCAAGATCGACGTGGAAGAGGAGTTCCAACAGGCCTGCTTCCACATTACGGTCTACAAGACCTACGCGCCGCCGCGGGCTACGCGCCGCGCTGTGCACGCGCGCCCTCAAGTTACCCAGCCAAGCGCGCCTGCTGAAGATGCCGGCGGGAGCGATACCGAAGGCCTCTGAGAGGCTTTCGCGCGTGCCTGGCCCTTTCCACATCGAATTTTGATTGGTCGCGCTGCGCGGTTCCAGCGTACAATCGCGGGCAAACGCAGAGTGTGCAGCCGGAGCGGCCTGTTTTTGCGGGTCCGCGCTTGCGCACCGCTGCGCAGTGGAGAGGCATACGCATGAGCGACCTGGAAGTTCAACCGGCGGCCGAGACAGCCGCGGGGCTTTCGCAGTGGCAGCGCGTCACAAACACGTTTGTGGCGCCGTCGAAGACCTTTGAGGACATCAAGCGCGGCAACCGCAGTTGGTGGCTGCCGCTGATCATCATGGCTCTGGCGGGATACATCCTGTTCGCGGCCGTATCGCAGAAGATCGGGATCCAGACGGTTGTCGATAACCAGGTCCGGCTGGACCCCAAGTCGCAGGAACGGATGGCGCAGGCGACGCCGGCGCAGCGGGAGACAGGTAACAAAATTGCAGTGGGCATTACCGAGGGCGTTTTCATCGGAGGCCCTTTGATCGGATTACTTGGAGCGGCAGTTCTTTCGCTGGTGATGCTGGGCACGATCAACTTCATCTTCGGCGGCAAGGCAAAGTACGGGAGCATTTTTGCGGTCTACTACTATGCTTACCTGCCCAGCCTGGTGAAGGTGCTGCTGGGCATTGTGGTCATCTACGCGGGCATTGCGCCGGAGTCGTTCAACATCAAGAATTTTGCGCCTACGAACCTGGGCGCTTTTCTCGATCCCGCAGATACAAACAAGGCGCTCTATGCGCTGGCTACATCGATAGACGCGGTGACCATCTGGACGCTGGTGCTGGTCAGCATCGGCATTGCGACGGTGGCCGGGGTGAAGCGCAGCTCGGGCTACATTGCCGTGTTCGGGTGGTGGGCGATTGTGGTGCTGGTGGTCGCGGGCTTTGCGGCGATCATGGGCTAAAGGAGCGAGTCAGCGAGTCGGCTTGTTGAGTTTTGTGCTTTCCCAGGTTCCAAAATCGGGACCTGGGGCACCCAGGATGGTGCCACGAGACACAAAAGGTTGTGAGAGAGCTACTCGGTCCAGCGGCGCATGATGAGAGATGCGTTGATGCCGCCGAAGCCGAAGGAGTTGGAGAGCGCT
>JBAUCP010000219.1:0-5484 GCA_049677625.1 Occallatibacter sp.
GACGCGCCGGCTCCGCCGAAGAGCCTCATCTATCAATCGAACGGCTTCTTGGTTCTGCAGGAATCCGGCTTTGGAGGGCAGCGGGTGGTCATTCCCGTCGCTGGTGCGGCCGCGCCCACCAACAGCAGCGACAGGCTGTCCGCGCTGGCGATCGAGGCGCCTGTGATCACGGACGGCTCCGGCCATACCTGGAGGCTGTCCGACAGCCCCGCCAAACGGAGCCTAACGTACTTCGCCGATCGCACCGTGTATCGGGCCGCGTTCGATGGGGGCCCCGAAGTCTCGCTCACGGTGTACCCGGTCTACGGAAAACCAGCTGCGGTGATTCGGCTACGAATCGTTCGCATCACAGACCCGGTTCAGGTCTCGATATCCGCGCACGGAGACGGTCTGCAACTCATTCCAGGCAGCGATGAGCAGCGTTCCACCTACGGTTCGCCCCGCTGGCCGTATCGACTCATTCTCGCCGGGCGGCCTGCGGCAACGATTCACCACGACACATTCGAGTGGGATCTGCGAGCCGACGGCGAAGCTACCCTCATGATGACGCTCGGCGGCACGGAACAGGAAGCAGCGGCTGCCCTCACCCAACTGCGGGGTTCCTCCGACCTTCTCGACGAGGAAACTCATCGCCTTTGGAATGCCTATCTCGCGTCGACGCCGCTCGTAGCACCGGCCACACCGGTCAGCTTCACGATTGGTGCCACAGGAGAACGAAGGAGCATCAGTCCTGAAGATCTGGTGCGCAGCGAGCTGTGGTTCTGGCGAGGCCTCCGCAACACCACCTGCCAGGTGACCTACCTGCCCGCAACTCCGTTGATGATCGCCGACTGGAATGTCTTCGTGGGCATGTGGAGCAACGACGGCATTGCAGAGGCGATTGCCCTGGCCGCAACGAACGAGAGAAATGTTGCCCGCGCCGCCATCCTGAACTGGTTTCGTTACTCGGTGAATGCGCAGGGGGATGGAACCACGGCCTGGACGATCTTTCCTTCCGGCCACAACACATTCCAGGCGACGGGCCCCGAGCGAAACACACAGGGTGTTCCCGTACAGGCTTCGCTCGTCGGGGAATATGTCCGGCTTACAGGCGATACCGGCATCCTTGGTGAGAAGCTCGGCGGACTCGCAGGGGATCGCACGTTATGGCAGGCACTCGTGGCCTACCAAATAAACCTGCTGCACGTGCGCGACGCCAATCACGATCATCTGATCGACTGGCTTCACACTTACGAGACGGGATGGGACGATAAAGATTCCCCTTTCATCGATCTCCATGGTGACCCGACCAGCGCCGTCAACGAGCAGGTCTTCCAGCTTTGGAGCCTTCAGGAGATGGCGTGGCTCGCGCGAGTTCAGGGTGAAGATCCGTCGCCGTGGCAACGGGAGTTCGATGTCACCCGGCAGGCCGTGCGCGACAAGTTATGGGATCAAGCGACGCAACGTTATTGGGATCTCGACGTGAAGACCGGAAAGCTCTGGACGCAGGGGGAAAATCTCGATGCGTATTACTTCCTCTATTTTGAGAAAGATCCCCAGCGCATTGCCGCGATGATGCGGCGTCTCGACGACCCTGCCAAATTCAATGGACCGCTCCTGCCGACCCTGGCGTTTGACACCCCTCACTGGGGCGGATATTGGCGTGGTCCGGCATGGCCCAGAATCTTTTCTTACCTAGGAATGGCCCTGGCGCGCTCGGGTCACACGCAGGAAGGCTTCGATTGGCTCGCCAGGGCGATCAACTCGAATCTCGGTCCGCTTCTTCCTGAGAACGTCGACCCGAAGGCGTATCCGCCCAGCGAACATAACATCGGTTCCGTGCGCATCATGGGATACGACGAGCTGGACACGCTGGTGCTCCCGGATCTTGCTGGATTGCGCACATGGGGAGGTGAGGATTTGACCGTCGCGCCGGATGCTTCTCTCGGAACGGTGTACATCCGCGGTCAAAGGTGGCGCGGGGATCGGTACGATGCCTTGTTCTCCCCCGGTCAGCCGTCCCGAATCTGGCGCAACGGCGGTGAACTGCCGCCGCTGCTCACAGGGCAAATCTGGCACGCCCAGAAAAACGGCCAGACGGTGCATTTCTACGCTGATGACCAGCACGCGGGAACATTCGAGAAGTGAAGCTCGTCGATGGAATGATGTACACGCCCCCTCCCAAACGCACCCAGGAAGACCCCCGCAGAGGGAATTCCGAGCGCTGCATCCGGTTATCCTAAAAGAGGTTCGCGATGCGCAGGATCAAATGGCGGCGATTTCGAGCGGCTCGCCTCAGGCGCTGCGTCCTCATCCTTGCCAGCTTTTTGTTTATTATTGCGGCATTCCGTTCCCCGGCTCAGGAGCCCCATTATTGGTCAATCGCCCTTGCTGACACTCTTATGAGGCGCAACACCGGCGCTCCCGGAGACTCATTGACCAAGTGGTCTTATTGGAAGGGCTACACGTTGAACGGTTTCGAAATGCTGTGGCAGTCAACAGGCGATCGGCGATACCTCGACTACATTAAGCAGCAGATTGATCCATTTATCGATCGTGATGGCAATCTTGTAGGCGTGAAACTTGACAGCCTGGACAATGCCATGGCGGGAAATATCGTGATCGGCTTGTATGAACACACGCACGATCCGCGTTACCGCGTGGCCGCCACCCAGCTACGCGGAATGTTCGAACACTACCCGCGCAATCCGGACGGTGGCTTTTGGCACAATCCCAAGCTTCCCGGCGAGATGTGGGTGGACGGCGTCTTTATGGGCGAGATGTTTCTGTTGCGGTACGGCGACGTTATTGGCGATCGGAAGTACTGTTTCGACGAAGCGGTTAAGCAGATCACGATTTTCGCTCACCATGCACTCAAGGACGATAGCGGACTCTACTATCACGCTTGGGCAGCAAATCCAGACCTTGCCACCGTGGCGCCGCAGCGCAAAGTGCACTGGGCCGATCCCGCAACGGGTCTCTCGCCGGAGGTCTGGAGCGAGGGCTTGGGTTGGTACGCATTGGTAGTCGTCGAGGCATTGACCCGTCTGCCGGCTGACTATCCACGACGCACCGAGGTGCTTGATATTTATAAACGGCTTGCGGCGGGCCTGGAGCACGCGCAGGATCCCTTGACCGGCGGATGGTTCTTCGTCGTCGACAAACCTGACCGCAAGGATAACTGGATCGACACTTCAGGCAGCGCCATGTTCACGTTTGCTCTCGAGCGCGGCATCGAATTAGGCTTGCTGGATCGCAAGGAATATGCACCTATCGTGGCCGCTGGCTACCGCGCGATTACGCGTAACGCGAGGATCAATAGCGACGGTCTCGTCGACATTGTGGGCGCATGCGACGGCGTGTGTGTGCAAGCCAGCTACTCCGACTATGTGGGCTGCAAACGGACAGTCAATGCCAAAGAAGCAGTCGGCGGATTCCTCTGGGCGACCACGATTGTCGAGAAGCCCAGCCGCGTGAATTCGGAGGATCCAACAGGTTCACAGCAAGAGTAAGTACACAAGCCATGAATCTCCTTCGCTGAATTGCTCAGGGCGTGGAGTGCCCGGCCAATTCTGTATCGGTGACGATGAGACAGACTGCTATGGAAGAAGCATGGAATGGGCAGAGCCAAGAAGTACAGTCCGGAGCAGTTTGTGAATCTGCTTCGGCAGATTAAAGTGGGGATTGCAAACGGAAAGACACACCCGGCGGCATGCCGGGAAGCAGGCATCACGGAGCAGACCTATTCCCGCTGGCGCCAGGCCCGGCGTGTGGAGGATCCGCAAAGGCACCGATGCCAATTCGAATCCGGCTTGCTGCTTTCCGGTTGTGGCGGTGGATTTCTGCCGTACTTTCTTCCATGAGAGCGGCGGCGAAATCGACGTTCGTCGTTCGGCTTCCGGCGAGTACTGCACACGGCCAGAAACTCGAACTCGCGGTTGAAACCAGTCACACGGACTAGCTCAATACCGTCGCCTTCGGTCCTGATGACCGCACCGTGCCTTGGCAATGGATGCTCGAGGAGCTCACCGAGGACCGGCAGCGGCCTCTACCCTCCTCAGAGGTAGAGCGGACAAAAAAGCTAAAAAGCACTTGCAGCGAGGTATTTTTTGTGATATCGCTGTCTCCAAACGAAATTCCACAAGGGAATTTCTGTCTAAGCGCCAATCGGATCCCCGGCCAAAACAACCGCTTGGCGAGAAGGAGGAGACCATGGCCGATGAGAGCACTTCCGGTCAGCCAAAGACTCTTGAGATGCGGGTTGCTGAACTGGAAGACAAACTGTCCAAAATCCATATCACCGAAGACGAAATGAAGGCCTATCAAAAGGTATCTTCGCTGGTAGGTCAACAAGCGCAACCTTCCCTCAGCCCGCAGGTCTGCGTGTTGAATTGTATTGCGCGCTGCATAATCAGCAATTGCATAACAACGGCTTGTATCCATCAAACGTGCATTTATGAATGCACATGCGGTCCTTGCAGTTGTGTTGCCCAATCGAAAGCCCCCGGCGGAGGATTCGGCACGCTCGGTAGTTAGCGAACAATGGACCTGCATATCAAGCCCCCCGATGTCGTTTTCGCTGCGCTCCCGTTCGCCGACATCCAGAGGCCGGTCATCGGTGCAAGTCTTCTACAGGCCGGTTTACGAAACCGCGGCTTCAAGTCGCAAATCGAGTATTTCAACATTGCCTTTGCTGAAATAATCGGGTCTGAAACATACCAGCTACTGGCAAACTCGCTGGCGCCGGATTGCCTTGCGGGCGAATGGTTTTTTGCGGACCTTGTCTTCGGTGACAAGATTCCGGATGCAGAGGACTACCTGAAAAGAGTCTTGCATCCTTGCTTACCCTCAGTGGCGGCAAGGTCCGCGATACTTGAAGCGAGAAAATTTCGATCCCGGTTCATCGACTCATGCGTGGCCCGGCTGACTGATTTGCAACCTCGCGTGGTGGGATTCCCCACCAGCTTTCACCAGACCTGCGCCTGCCTGGCAGTCGCACAGCGATTGAAGGCTGCGGCGAATGCTCCGCTGGTGGTATTCGGCGGAGCCAATTGCGAAGGTGAAATGGGTTTGCAGATGATCCGTTCTTTTCCCTGGATCGACTACGTCGCAACTTCTGAAGCGGATTTCAGCTTTCCTCGTCTCATCGAGGACATTCTGGTTCACAACGTCCGCAGCGCTCAACCGGGAATACTGGGCCGTGAAGACGGGCCGAGCGATCCTATGCGCGTCACCGAGATGGATTCGCTCCCAATTCCCGATTATTCGGATTTCTTTGCGCGTGCGAGATCTTCCTCGCTAGGCAAATCGTTGAATCCGGTCGCGCTCATTGAAACCTCAAGAGGATGCTGGTGGGGAACGAAACATCACTGTACCTTCTGCGGCCTCAATGGCGAAGCGATGGCGTTTCGCAGCAAGAGTATAGAACGATGCGTTCAGGAATTCACCTGGGTATCGAAGGAGTATCAGGTGAAGCGGATCGATTGCGTCGACAACATTCTGGAC
>JBAUCP010000220.1:0-3137 GCA_049677625.1 Occallatibacter sp.
GCCCTGCCTCCACCATGGTAAAACGCACTGCGGTTCCCGGTACAAGCGCTGTCAAGCTCTCCGATCCTCGAACCCTGAACGGCATGACCATGGCTTCCATGTAGCCTGGGATTGCAGCGCAAGAAACCAGGATCGACCTTATCCCCGGATCTGTTTTCAGTATGATGCCTTGAACAGAGTGCCTTTCAGCAGCGTCCGCTTGGACGGCAGCAAGAAGAAGCGCGCTCGCCAGAACCCATTTGCTCGCTTTCAATAACACCCCCGAGGTGCGCGCCATGAAAAAGGAAGAAGTCTCATGATGCACGTGGGCCGCGTTGTCCGTTCCATCTACAGGGCGTTTTCGCATAAGGCCTGTCAGCACTGCGCAGCTCCCAGTTGAACTCCTCTAATTGGCTTTCGGAACGGTGGATGCCGTGACTGGTGAACCGCTCTTTCCCAAACGGAATGGATGGCGTTGCAGGCGGGTGTAACTCGGTGCAAATTCCTTGATCTCGATGTACTGGTCCTTTGCGACGCCTGTGAAATGCTGCCGCGTTCCACTCGCTGGCCACATAACATCGACAGTTACATCATGCGCATCCGGCCCCAGGCCGATGTTTTGCTCTACCGGATTTCCGCCGAAGGAACTGGTCTGGCCCACCGTCCTGTAAATCGACCTTGGAGGCGAGTCTCCGTCTTGAACCGCGACGTGGATTTGTGCGCCCAAAGCCTCGCGGTTGCTTTTCACGCCGATCAGGCGCACGTTCAACCAGTCGTTGCGGTTGCCGGGGTTCTCAAAGACCCGCATTACATGCCCATCCGAGGGTACCGCTCCGCCGATCACCGCCACGATGTCTTCGCTGCCTCGTCTGGTCAAGTCCGCAAAGGCGATGCCGTGACCCTTGTGCAGCTCCCCAGTCCCGGAAGACTCCGTAATGTCTACGAACGATTTGCCGCCATCGTTGCGCAGCAGGACATGCGGCAGCAATGAGGTAAATGATGGCGATCCTGGCCCCAGGTAGATGTCGAGATACCCGTCGTTGTCGACATCTCCGAAGTTGGCTCCCATTGGCATAAAGACCTTGTCGAGGCCTACCCGCGCGGTCACATCTTCAAACGTTCCGTCATGCTTGTTGCGGTAGAGTTTCATCGTTTCAGCATTGTGCGGAGCGCCGATGTATGTCTTTACCGATTCGTCAACCGAAGTCATGTAACTGTCGACAAAAATATCGGGCCAGCCATCGTTGTCGTAATCGAAGAACCACGTGGCGAAGCTGTACGATGGCGCCTGAACGCCCGCTTGTCTGCCTACTTCGGTAAAGGTCAGATTTCCGTTGTTGTGGTAAAGAAAATTGACTTCGTTCTGGTTGGTTACGTAAAAATCCATGAACCCATCGCCGTCGTAATCTGCCGCGGCAACGCCTTTACTGTAAGCGATCTGGTCGATCCCTGCGGCGTGTCCGATCTCTTCAAACGTTCCATCGCCCTTGTTGTGGAAGAGCAGCGCGGGCCCCTTCTCGTTGGCCACAAACAGATCGAGATATCCATCATTGTCGATGTCAGCCCAAGCCGCGGCCTGCGTCTCCGGCACCGCCACGCCGAGGCCGCTCGAATCTGTCACATCCGTAAATGTCCCGTTGCAGTTATTGCGCAACAACGATAGACGCTGGGGAAACTCCCAGCCGCCGCGTAACACAAGAATATCCATGCAGCCATCGTTGTTGTAATCGGCTTGCACAATGTTCAGGCCGCCGAGTTCGCCGCTCAGGCCGGCCTGCTCGGTCCGATCGCTGAACGTGCCATCGCCATTATTGTGAAAGAACCGGATCGGGTCGCACACATCCTTGCTCGACACGACAACATCCAGCAGTCCGTCATTGTCAAAGTCGTCGACGATCACTCCTCCTGCGTCACGAAAAACGTTCAGGCCTGCGGCCGGTGCCATGTCAACAAATCGCCCAACGTTCTGCTTCGACTGAAAGTCCCTCTCGGGTATGAGATAAGCAGCTGGAACACCCACGGGGTATTCGCCCAGCGTCATGTAGGCGATATTCAGCAGCCACCGCACCTCCAGGTCGTCTGGGCGTCCCTTCAGATACATCTCGAAATACTCGATCGCCTTCTTCGAAGCCTCTGGCCGCTCAAAGCTTGCATGAGGATGCAAGGGGGGAATGATGTCGAGGTCGCGTGAGCCCGTATAGATGTTGTTTTCCATCTCCGACATGTGCAGATAGGCAGTGCCAAGACTCTCCTCAAGATTAGGCAAGTAATTCGGATCGGCCGTCTGCGCAAGATCGTACGCGGCCTTCCACTCTGTGACGGACTTCTCCATCTCACCGCTGTAGCCATAGAGCTGCGCCAGCACGGTATGCCCCTGGATCTTTTGCAAGGGGGAGTATTGCTCGCCGCCGGCAGCTCCGGGAGCGAGCGCCCCCGTCAGAATCGTTTTCGCACCTGCGAGAGTCGTTTTGCGAAGTTCGCACGTCTTTGCGAGATCGCGGTTCCAATCGCTTGGCTGGTCTTTGACGTAGTCTCGGAGAACCGCATTGGCTTCAACAAGACCATCAACTTGAGGGCCAATGCGAATAGCTCCAGTGGCCAGCAACGCCGAAATTCGCTTTGGATTCAGGTCGCTCGTCGCTGGCGGCGAAGCGAACGCCTTGAGAACAGCGAAGCCCGAAGAGATCTGCACAACATCCGAGATCTCGCCGGTTTTCAGCTCCAAAGCCGCTTTGCGAAGTTCCAGGCGAAGTGTATTGGGGTCGATTTTGCCGACGTAGCCTCCGTCAACCGCTGAAGCATCGATCGAGTTCTCTTTTGCAAGCACCGAGAATTCGGTGCCGTTCTTTAGTTGCTTAAGAATCGATTGGGCGTCTTTCATCGTGGGCATCACGATGATGCCCAGGTCGATTTTTTGCGCCGCCTCGTCTGTTTGAGCGAAAGAGATCAACGATAAACATACTGCGAGCGGCAGCACGAAGATCCCTGTGAATGCTCGCATTGGACTTATCCCCCTAAGGCCAGCAGCCGCGTTTCGACTTGGGAAAAGCGAGTCGGCCCACCTGAGGTCGCCGGTTCAATACAAATCATAAACACTGCGGTCATCCTTGTATCTCTTTGGAGAGCGACAGGAGTGGTTGAGACTGTCGCAGTGGGAG
>JBAUCP010000221.1:0-2638 GCA_049677625.1 Occallatibacter sp.
GGCCTCCACTACGCCGATCATGGCCAGCTTCTCGCTGAGCGCCTCGTCGTCAAAGGGTTTCATCAAGTACTCGTCGGCTCCGGCCTCGAGGGCGCGAAGAATGTAATCGTTCTCGGCCTCGGTGGTCACCATCAGCACCTTCACGTCGGAGTAGCCCTCCGCGCGCAACTGCTTCAGCATGTCGAGCCCATTCATCACCGGCATGTTCCAGTCCACCAGCGCCAGATCGAACGGCGGCCCGCCATGGATGCAGTCGATGGCCGCCTGGCCGTCCGCCGCTTCTTCACACTCGATGCCCTTGTCTTCGAGCAGGCCGCGCAAGAATCCCCGCACGAAGCGGGAGTCGTCGACAATCAAAGCTCGCATGTTTCCTCCCTGCGCGTGGCGATGATGACGGCGGACACTAAGCCGCCTGCGCCGCGCCCAGGCGCATCGGGTCAACCCGTTCCGGGTCGAGCATCACCAGCAGACAATCTTTCAGCTTGTAAGCGCCCGCCAGATACGTCCTGCGCCGCTCGTCCAGGATCGAGGGGTTGGCTTCGAAGTCGGCCGGGGAAACCGTGAGCACCTCGCCCACCGAGTCCACCAGCAGACCGAAACATCCGCCCGCGCCCTCCATCACCAGAATGCTCTGCGTTCCCTCTTTCGGGGGCATGGCCAGCAACTGGCGCAGGCTCACCGTGGTCAGCACGTCGCCGCGATAATGGACCAGCCCGCCCACAAATCCCGGAGCCAGCGGAACCGGCTGCGGCCGCGCGGAGCCCACAATCTCCAGAATGTGCCGGATGGGCACGCCAAACAGCGTCTGCCCAAGGCGCACGGAGCAAACCTCCACCATCGCCGCGTTCTTGTCCTTGCGATTCGATCCTGCTGTTGCACTCATCACACTGCCTCCGCCATCTGGTTCCATTCCGTTTCCTCAACTTCGCCGGCAGGCAGCGCGGCTATGCTGCCCAGGTCAACCACTCCCGTCACGCGATCCTTGAGCAGGGTTACGCCGCCCGTAGCTTGTCCCGTACCGGCTTCAAACAGGTCGCCGCCCGCAGCCACGTCCAGAACATGAGTGACCGCGATGCCCACATGACGATTGCCTTCACGGCACACCACCACGATGATCTGCGGGTTGGGGCTGTCGGCGGCCGCGGTCAGCACTCCGGCTGAATCCTCCACCGGCAGCAGCTGGCCCTCGAAGTTGAGCACCGGCCGGTAGCCGATGTACTCAATGCGCGAGAGCGGAAGCTGCTCGATGCGCAGCACGTCGGCCAGCGGAACGGCCGCCTGACGCCCACCAGCTTCCACCAGCAGGTACTCGATCTTGGTTGCGTCCTTGCCGTCCTCTACCGTGCGCGCCGCTTCTTCCTCGGCGGTCATGATCACCCCGGCCTTCATCGCGATCGATCCTGGATCGAGAATCAAAGCCAGGTCGGCGTTGCCCAGCACCGTGGCGCCGGAATAAAAGCCGATGTCTTTGAGCACCGACGAAAGCGGCTTGACCACAATCTCCTCGGGATCGGCGAGGCCGTCGACGACCAGGCCGAAGCGCCGCCCGTCGGCATCGAGCACGGCGATAAAGTTGTCCCGGCTCTGGTCCAGCTTGATCTCCCGGCCCGGCATCAGCAGCTTGTCAAGAAACACCAGCGGCAACAGCCTGCCGCGCAGCCGGTAGAGCGGCGCGTTGTCGATCCACTCGATCGCGCTTGCCGCCTGCTCCGGCGGAATATGCACCAGCTCAGACAGCGCGCCCTGCGGCAGCGCAAAGCTCTGTTCCAGGCTGCGCACAATCAGCGCGGGAATAATCGCCAGCGTCAGCGGAATGCGCAGACGCAGCGTGGTGCCCTTGCCGGCGCGCGAGTCGATTTCGACCTTGCCGCCGATCTTTTCTACGTTGGTGCGGACCACATCCATGCCCACGCCGCGGCCGCTCACGTTGGTCACCGTTGCGGCGGTCGAGAAACCCGGCAGGAAGATGAGCTGCAGCAGCTCGCGCTCGCCCAGTTGCGTGGCGCGCTCCGCGGTAATGAGCCCGCGCTCGATGGCCTTGGCGCGCACCTTTTCCACAGCAATGCCGGCGCCATCGTCTGACACTTCGATCACCACGTGGCTGCCCTCCTGAACGGCGCGCAGCTTCAGCGTGCCTTCAGGGTCCTTGCCGGCGGCCTCGCGGGCCTCGGGCGGCTCAATGCCGTGATCGAGAGAGTTGCGCACCGCGTGGGTGAGCGGGTCCTTGATGGCCTCGAGCAGGCTCTTGTCGAGCTCCGTCTCCTGGCCTTCCATCTGCAGCCGGACGCGCCGGCCCAGCATTTGCGAAACGTCGCGCACAATGCGCGGCATCTTCGAAAAGATATTCGACACCGGCTGCATCCGCGCCTTCATTACTGACTCGCGCAGATCGGCGGTCACCATGTCGAGACGGCGCGAGAGCAGCGTCATGCTTGGATCGGACGATGTGGCCTGCAGCACCTGGTTGCGGGTGAGCACCAGCTCGCCCACCAGGTTCATCATGCGATTGAGCAGGGTCACATCCACGCGCAGCGTGCTCTCGGCGGCGCTTCCGCCCTGTGCGCCCGGCTTTGCTCCGTCGGTTTCTGTCGAAGCGGCAGGCGTGGCGGCGGCAGGCGTGGCTGCCGCGGGCTCAGCC
>JBAUCP010000222.1:0-8946 GCA_049677625.1 Occallatibacter sp.
GTCCTGAAGAGAGCGGTCGACAGCGAAGAGGAGGCCTCGCAGAATAAAGAGGCGACTGCGCTGACTGCGGCAAATTATAAGTTCCAACTAGTGGGGACCGAGAGTCTGAACGGGCGTCCCGCATACATTCTGAGTGTGACGCCATTCAAGGCAAGCAAGTTCCTCTATCGAGGCAAAATTTGGGTGGATGCGGAGGATTTCGCAGTGGCCGGTATCGACGCAGCGCCCGCCAAGAATCCGTCGTTCTGGATCTCGCGGACACTGATCCGGTATACGAGCGCAAAGACTGGAGACTTCTGGCTGCCGCGGCAGAGCCGCAGCGAATCCAAGATCTTGATCGGCGGCACGGCGGTGCTGACCATCGACTACGGAAGCTATCAGATAGTCCCAGATACGCAGCATCGCGGTGCAGGAGACTGACTGCCGGGCACCCCGCCCTCGCCGCGTCTTTGCCTTTGCGGCCGGGCGCCCCAGGTCTCGATTTTGAGACCTGGGAAAGCTACAGCGGTTCCACAATTGCTATACCCCGAAGCCGCGACTGCTGAGTGGGTTTTTCCTCAAGAAAAACTCACCTGGCACGACGCCAGAAAGGGCACACGAATTGTGGAACCGCTCTAAAACCCCAATCCACCGCGTCCAGAGAAGCCGCTGCCTGCAAGGCTCACTTCTCCGGAAACACCACGAACGGCCCCGGCATCTTCTGCCCGTCGCCGGCAAATGCAGGCTGGCTCATGGCAGGCAGCCCAATCTCCCACTGCGGCCCCGTGAGTTCCGGCATAGGCGTTGCACGGAACAGCTTCTTGCACTGCTTCGCCGTCCACCGCGCCCACCGCTTTGACTTTTTCCTGCGCGCGCTATCCGTCGAGATGCCCGTTCCCGCATACATCTGCCGGTACAGCTTCGAAAGGAACATGAACGCGATCCGCGATCGCAGATTGGGCGTGCAGGCCGACCGTTGCCAGATTGCGCTCCAGCGATAGAACCGGTCCCAGACTTTTTGCGTGCGCTCGCGAATCTCATCCGAGCTCATGGTCGGGTGGGGCGTAAACATCTTGGGCCGCACCTCGGTGGGAATCATCCAGTAACGCGTAATGGGCACATCGCCCACCATGGTCGGATGCGTTTCCTGCTCCTTCTCCCAGCGCACGAAATCCACCGTGCCCGGAAACGGCGTCATCATCACGAACTGGGCAAAGGTGACGCCGGCCTTCAGCGCCATCTCCACCGTCGCGTCGAAGGTTGCGGGCCGGTCAGTCGGCAGGCCGAAGATGAACGAGCCGAGCACATGAACGCCGTGCTGCCGGAACGTCTGCAGTTGTTTCGCCAGCGCATCGCCGGAGTAGTTCCAGTCTTTGAAGACCGCTTTGAGCCCTTCGGGCGTGACCGCTTCCACGCCCACCAGAGCGCCCTTGATGTTGGCCTTCCGCATCGCGTCCAGATAATCGCCGTCTTCGCCGGCTTCCATGGTGATCTGGGTAAAGAACACCATGTCTTTGGGCAGCTTGGCCAGCTCTTCCATCAGTTGGAAGCGCTCTGTGCGGATGGTCGTCAGCTCTTCCAGCTTGGCCCAGTTCTTTTGCTCGCGGGCCAGCCGCAGATCGGTCAGCGTAACTGGGTAGAAGTTGTCGTCGGCCAGGGCAATATAACGAAACCCGAGCCGGCGCAGGGAAACAATCTCGTCCACCACACTCTGAAATTTTCTCTGCCGCGGCTTTTGCCCATCGGTGCGCCAGACGCTGCAAAAGGAGCAGTGCTTCGGGCATCCGCGAATGGTCTGCACTGAGGCCCACATATACTTTTCAGGAGCCATCAGGTCCCAGCGCGCCGCCAGGAACTGTCCGCCTTCGATGCGCCCGCCCTCGTAGATCCGCTCCGGCTTGCCCGCCTGGCAGTCGGACACCACCTTACCCCAGGCAATGTCGCCGTCTCCCTTGACTACCGCATGCGCCTGGCCTCGTTCTAGAGCTTCTTCAGGGAACAGCGTGGCGTGAATTCCGCCGTAGACCACCCACGCTCCGCGGCTGCGCGCTAATCTGCCCACGGCATAGCCGCGCAGGGCGTTGCCGGTGTGCACGCTGATGCCGACAATGTCGCCGGGCTGAATGGACTCAGGGACGACCGGTTCGAGCGATTCATCGACGAGAATCGGGTCGCCTGCTGAAGCGGGCGTCGCTGCCGCCAGCACAAACAGCCATCGCGGCGTGATCACCGCCGTGCCAAAGGAATTGTCGCTTGGATTGATAAGAAAAACGCTCAATGAATCTGCCCCTTCTTGGTGCGAGTGTGGCGGCCTCACAGCAATTTCGGGGTTGCCGTAACGCGGGTGACGAACTTGAGCGAACTTTCCTTGTGGAAGATCCACCCTGCTGGAGCATTTCTCCAAACAGTGTAGCGCGGAGCCTGCGACGTCGAGGCGGCGTCTTCTTTAAAAACGCCGCCTTGCGCCACGGGGGAAGGCTCTGCAGAAACCGGAGAAACGCCTTAAACCTTGGCTACGGCACCTTAAACATGGAATCGAATAAAAAGAGCGTTCTGGCAATCGAAGGGATCAGTTGTGGCTAAATTTCTCTGATTTCTGAGCGGTCTCAATCTTTCCGCTGAACTGTCCTGACGATCGTACAGGCTTTGGAGGGAGAGAAGGTGGTCAATATTGACCACTTTTTGCCATTTAGGCATTATTCAGTCTTTTTCTGGAGATTATTTCGCAGCCACGCCCTGGCCGCCTCCAACTCCAAAATCATCTACCAACCATCTGACCTAGTGTACGATTCCGGACAAGACTCACTGCAAATGGACACCGCGCCGTGCATCGCTCCCCATATATGGCTGAATCAGCAGGGATCTTCCTGGCACACCGCGTGCTGGAACTTCCCGTAGACGACTCGCGTACAGGAAGGCAGCCATGCTCAGTGATGTGAAGTACTCTTTCCGGCAGTTGAAGAAGTCACCTGGTTTCGCGCTCACCGCCATCGCCACCCTGGCCCTCGGCATCGGCGCAAACTCGGTCGTCTTCAGCGTTCTGAACGCGCTGGTCCTGCGCCCGGTGAATGTGCCCCACCCGCAGAATCTCTACATGCTGCAGCGCTCCCTGTTCCCTTCTCAGTCCTACCCGGACTACCTGGACCTGCGTGACCACAACCACACCTTCGAGAGTCTGCTTGCCTACGAGATCTCCGGTCCTGTCGGCGTCGACACCGGTTCGAATCCCTCCACGGCATGGCCCTACCTGGCCAGCGGAAATTACTTTGACTCACTCGGCATTCAGCCCTATCGCGGCCGCTTCTTCCACGCCGCTGACGAGCATGGAATGAACAGTGCGCCCTACGTCGTACTCAGCTACGCATACTGGCAGGGCCACTTCTCCGGCAATCCCGGCGTGGTTGGACAAATGGTGGAGATCAACAAGCATCCCTTCACCATTATCGGCGTAGCCCCGGCGGACTTCCGCGGCACCGAGCTGTTCTTTGCGCCCGCCTTCTGGATTCCCATCGTCGAGCGGCCCACTGTCGATGGCAATGATTCCATGAAGTACCGCGGCAATCACTCGTTGTGGGTCCTGGGCCGCTTGCGGCCCGGAGTCACGCCCGGCGAAGCTCTTGCCGACCTCAACGGCCTGGGCGCATGGCTGGCCAAAACCTATCCTGCCGACGACGACGGGCTCAAAATCACGTTCGCCCGCCCGGGTCTGGTCGGAGACATGCTCGGCGGCCCGGCCCGCGCCTTCATGGCCGGCCTCATGCTTCTTGCCGGGCTGATTCTTCTGGCCGCATGCGCCAATCTCGGCAGCCTGTTTGCCGCGCGCGCAGCCGACAGGGCCCGGGAAATTGCCGTTCGCCTCGCGCTCGGATCGCGCCGCGGACTTATCCTCCGCCAGTTGCTGACCGAAGCCATGCTCATCTCCATAACCGGCGGCGCCATCGGCCTGGCCGCCGGTGTAGCCATCCTGCGCGGCCTGAGCACCTGGCAGCCTCTTCCCGATGTGCCGATCAATGTGCCGGTCAATCCCGACATCCGCACCTACGCCGTCGCTCTGCTTCTTGCCGTGCTGAGCGGCCTGCTCTTCGGCATCGTGCCCGTTCGCCAGATCATGCGCGCCGATCCATGGCAGACCATCCGCGCCGGCTCCCTCCGCGAGGCCGGCATGCGCCGGTTCACGCTGCGCGATGTTCTGCTGGTCGCGCAGATCGCCATCTGCGCCGTGCTGGTTACCTCGTCGCTGGTTGCGGTGCGCGGGCTCGTCCGCTCCCTGCACAGCGACTTCGGATTCCTCCCCCAGAATGCAATCGTCATCCAAAGCGACTTAACGATGTCCGGGTACAAAGAGAACGACTCTGCGCAGTTGCAGCGCCGCATGCTCGATGCCGTGTCTGCCATCCCCGGCGTCACCTCCTCGGGCTATATCAGCCAGATCCCGCTGGGACTTGGCGGAAGCGACTCCGACGTCTTTTCCGACGCCACAACCGACTACCGGCCCACCAATGAGATTGCAGACGCCATGGACTACAACATCTCGCCCGGCTATCTGGCGGCCGCTGGAACCCGCCTGCTCGCGGGCCGCGATCTCACCTTCGACGACGGCAGCAAAGCCCCTACGGTAGCCATCGTCAATCGCGATTTCGCCGTCAAAGTCTTCGGATCGGTCCAAAAGGCAATCGGCGGCCACTTCAAATTCTGGGGTGGGAATCGCGCTGAAGTTGTGGGCGTGGTGGAAGACGGTAAATACCGCACGCTGACCGAGGACCGGCAGCCTGCCATGTTCTTCTCCTTCCAGCAGCACCAGGGGGGCGGCACCTGGCTCGTGGTCCGCTCCAACCGCGCTCCTGAGGAGACGGCAGCGGCTCTCGAACGCGCCCTGCACGGCGTCGACTCCAGCCTGCCTCTCTCCATAGAAACCTGGACCGCCGAGATGGCCTCCGCGCTCTTCGCCGCTCGCGTCGCCACGGTAGCGCTCGGCGTGCTCGGCCTGCTTGGCGCCATGCTGGCAATCACCGGCGTATTCGGCATGGCCTCTTATGCAGTCAGCAAGCGCATGCGCGAGCTGGGCATTCGGGTAGCGCTCGGCGCGGGCAGGCAGGAGGTCTTACGCGCAGCCTTGGGGCGCTCATTACGCCTGTTGGCGGCCGGCTCCCTTGCGGGCCTGGTGCTCGGGCTCATGGCCGCGCGTGTGCTTTCCTTCATCGTTTACCAGGCCACACCCAAAGACCCGGCGGTGCTCTGCGGCGTGATCGCGACCATGCTTCTGCTCGGCCTGTTTGCCTCGTGGATTCCAGCCCGCCGCGCCCTGGCTGTCAATCCACTCATCCTGCTGCGCGAGGAATAGAAGCCGGCAACTAAGCGGAAAGCCACAAACCTCGGGTGCCCCAGGTCTCGCTTTTGAGACCTGGGAAAGCACAACTTCGCAGGGTGCCGGGTGCCCCCCTCCTTGCGACGTATTTGTTCTTGTCGCAAGGGTGGGAAAGCGCAAACCCTCACCCCACACGGCTGCACTCCTCCACCGGAATCGGCACCTGCTCGACGATTTCGAGGCCGAAGCCTTCGAGCGCCGGAATATGCATGGGCGTATTCGAGAGCAAGCGGATGCGCTGGATGCCGAGGTCGGAGAGAATCTGACCGCCCAGGCCTATAGCCCGCAGAATGCGCCCGCTGCGGGCCTGCGAGCCCTCGCGCGCGCGCCGCTCGCGGTGCAGGATCAGCATGCCCGCATTCGAGCCCGGTTCCTCCGCAGGCGCAACCGTTCCGCCCGGCCCGAAGGCCTCGGCCGGTGAGCGGTCGATCTCGAAGCCGCGCGAAGTGTTGTGCAGATAGAGCAGCACGCCGCAACCCTCCTCGGCAATCATGCGCATGGACTGGTCGAGAATCTCGTGGCAGCGGCAATCGGCGGCGAACACATCGCCCGCCGTGCAGCGGGTGTGCACGCGCACCAGCACCGGGTGCGTGCACGCGGTTCCCTGCCCGGCGCCGTCGGCAACGCCAGTCAGCGCGTCTTCAAGCGGCCCGCCGTCCATGGCCGGGCAATCCCCGCACAGGTCGCCGCGCACCAAATCCCCACGGACGAGGGCGATGTGGCTCTCGCCGCCGTTCACTTCGCTCTCATAGGCGATCATGCGGAATTCGCCGTGGCGCGTCTGGATGATGCTCTCACCCGCGCGCACTATGTAACGCTCGTGGCGCAGCCGGTAGCGGATCAGCTCGGCCACGGTGAGAATCCGCAGCCCGTGCTCCCGGCAAAACGGGATCAGGTCGGGAATGCGCGCCATCTCGCCGTCGTCGCGCATGATCTCGCAGATCACGCCCGAGGGGTTCAGCCCCGCCATCCGCGCCAGGTCCACGGAAGCCTCGGTCTGCCCGGCACGCACCAGAACCCCGCCCTTGCGCGCCCGCAGCGGGAAAACATGGCCCGGCCGCGCCAGGTCGGCATAAGTCGCCTTGGGGTCGAGTGCGGTGCGGATGGTGTGCGCACGGTCGGCGGCTGAGATCCCCGTCGTCACCCCCTCGCGCGCCTCGATGGTCTCCGTAAAGGCCGTGCCGAACCGCGAGGAGTTTTGCTGGGTCATGGGAAACAGGCGCAGATAGTCGGCCCGCTCCTCGGTCAGTGTGAGGCAGATCAGCCCGCGCCCGTAGCGGGCCATGAAGTTGATGGCTTCCGGCGTAACGTGCTCCGCGGCCAGGGTCAGGTCGCCCTCGTTCTCGCGGTCCTCGTCATCGACCACCACCACCATGCGGCCGGCGCGGATCTCGTCCAGTGCGCCGGGCACATCGGTAAACGGGAGCTCGAATGTGCGGTTGCTCTGCGGCATAGCTACCCCTCCATTCTCTCTCATCGGGAGCCAATAGGCCATTCGGGAAACAGCGCAGCTCCCGTTTTCGATCCCGGCCGATTCCATTTCTCTATGGGTATCAAGGTCGATTGCGGCCTGTCGATAAGACAAATAGGCTCCTGGGGAGGTCACGGTTTCTAAGAAAATTACAAGAAAAAGGGCGGGTAACGCCTGATGATCTCGATCCCGACCAAGCGCCTGTGGATCGCTGTCGCGGGCCTGCTGATCTTTGGCTTAGCCGGCGCGCTGTGCGGCTATCTGCAAGGCCGCCGTGCGGCCCTGCGCGGTGCTGAGAGCGCGCTGGCAGCCGACGCAGCCGGCGTCGACGGCTACCTGAGCTCGATGGTGGACGAGTCGCTCGACCTGCTCAACCAGCTCAACGCCTCGCCCTACCCCGTATGCTCGCACCAGGAGCTCGAATACTTCCGTCACCTCATCTATAACGCCCGCAACATTCGCGACGCCGGCCGCGTCCGCGACGGCCGCCTGCTCTGCTCGGCCATCTACAGCCAGGAGATCCCGGCCAGCAGCGTCCTCGCCAAGTCCCACTACCCCGACGGCACCAGCGTCTATATCGACCGGCCACCCTACCTCATCCCCGGCGTGCATGTCTTTCTGCGCCAAAAGGGAAACGCCTACGTGGTCGAAGACCCCAGCTTCAGCATCAACTTCGCCCGCTACAGGCGCGACCACGACGTGCTCATGACCCACGCCGTCAACGACCCGCACGGCGGCCAGGGGGGCTTTACGCCCAAGGTTCGCGGTGCGGTCTTCGATCGCAATGCCGCCGGCCGGCTGGGCGATACGCTCTACGCGACCCGCTGCTCGGCGCGTAACTTTACCTGCGTCGTATCGTATGGCTCCGTGGCCGCATCGCTGCACGCCGAGCGTGGCGAACTGGCGCTCAAGGCCGCGCTGGGCGGCCTGTGCGGCGGATTCCTGGTGCTGGCCTTTCTGGTCGTCTACTGTAATGGCCGCGCCATGGGGCCGCAGTTGCGCCGGGCCATCCGCAACGACAGGCTGGAGATGGTCTACCAGCCCATTGTGGACATTGTCAGCGGACGAATGGTGGGCGCCGAGGCGCTGGTACGCTGGACCGACGAAGACGGTCTCGCCGTCAGTCCCGCAATCTTCGTCAAGATGGCCGAGGAGCGCGGCTTTGCCGGTGAGCTCACCGAACTGGTGGTGCGCCACGTGCTGCGGGATTTTGGCGATTGGATGCGCGACGATCCGGAGTTCCGGCTCAATATCAACGTGACCGCCTCGGACCTTGGCGATCCAGGCTTTTTGCCCATGCTCGAGGGCGCGCTGGCCGCTGCCGGGGTAGCGCCGCAGCAACTGGCCATCGAGCTCACCGAGAGCTCGACCGTCAACCTGCAAGTGGCCACCAAGGTGATCAGGAGGCTGCGCGAGCGCGGCCACGCCGTGCAGCTCGACGACTTCGGGACCGGCTACTCCAGTCTGGCCTATCTCAAGGACCTGGCCGTCGACGCCATCAAGATCGACAAGGCATTTACCCAGGCCATCAGCACCCAGGCGGTGATCGGGACGATTCTGCCCCAGATGCTCCAGCTTGCCGAGATGCTGGACCTGCAGGCCACCGTGGAAGGAATTGAAACCGCGGAACAGGCGGCCTTCTTTGCCTCCCTGGACCGGCCTGTCCTGGGACAGGGCTGGTTCTTTGGCCGCCCGGTCCCGGCTATGGAGCTGCGCATCAAGAGGGCGGCAGAAAAGAAGAGGTTTGATCTAGCCCAGGCGGTAGGCGCATAGCGAGAGCCACCTGCCGGCGCGGTAGCGCGGCCTGGTGATTTTGTAATCCTGCAATGAATCTGGGTGCCCCAGGTCTCGATACCGGGGTCCCCGGCGACAGGTCTTCGTCGCTGGGGTGGTTGGAGACCTGGGAAAGCACAAAATAGCGGTCGGAGCCTAGAGCCTGTTATTCACTTTTGCGCGGGTCCAAACGGAAGGCCGATCCCACGCCCTCAAGACAAGCAAAAACGCCGCCCGAAGAGTCTGTTACGAAACTCTTCCGGTTTGCCTGAATAGATGAGAAGATGCCCTTGCGAGAGCGAGGGCATCTTCGTTTATGGGATATATCCGAGGGGATGGGCGCAGTCAGGGAACACTA
>JBAUCP010000223.1:0-8687 GCA_049677625.1 Occallatibacter sp.
CTGCTCGCGGAGCCTGCGCCGTGACGGCGCGTCCGCCGGCGCGGCCCCCGACTCGTCCAATGCTCGCGCCGCTCACGCCGCTCTACCGCCTGGCGCTCGCACTGCGCGAAGCGGGTTTGCGCTCGGGATTGCGGCCGGTCCGGCGCCTGAGCTGGCCGGTGGTGAGCATCGGCAATCTTTCGACCGGCGGCGCGGGCAAAACGCCGCTCACCATCACACTGGCTCAGGCGCTCACCCGCCGCGGTCTCTATGTCGACGTGCTCTCGCGCGGTTATGGCCGCATGAGCCGCGATCCTGCACGGGTCGATCCTCGCGGCACAGCCGAAGAGTTTGGCGATGAGCCGCTCGAGATTGCGCGCGCAACGGGTGTGCCGGTGTACATGGCTGCCCAGCGCTATGAAGCGGGTCTGCTCGCGGAGCGCGACGCGGAGAAGCAGTCCTCCTGCATTCACCTGCTCGACGACGGCTTCCAGCACCGCCAGCTCCACCGCGACATCGACATTCTGCTGCTGAATTCCGGCGATCTCAAAGATAGATTGCTCCCCGCTGGCAATCTGCGCGAGCCGCTGGGCGCGATGCATCGCGCGTCCTGTATCGCCATTCCCGCCGAAGATCACGAACTGGAAGCGGAACTGAAGACCCGCGGCTGGCAAGGCGAAATCTGGCGCATCCGTCGCCGCATGGAAGTCCCGCGCATCGACGGCCCGGTCATCGCTTTCTGCGGCATAGCGCGTCCCGAACAGTTCTTTCAGGGCCTTGAGAACGCCGGCCTGCAACTCGCCGCACGCATTGCCTTCCCCGACCACCACCGTTACACGCAGGGCGACCTGGATCGGCTGCGGGACACCGCGCGCAATGCGAGCGCCGCGGTATTCGTCACCACGGAGAAAGATCGCGTGCGACTGGGAAAATTCAGCGCGGATCTTTCCGCAGCAGCGCCGATTCAGACGGCACGGCTCCGAGTTGAAGTCGATAATGAAGCGTCCGCGATTGATTGGCTCTCAGCAACGCTCGGATTCAACGCGCGCCGATGAAAATCGTGGGATTCAGCGCTATCGCTACTTCCCAAATCAGTGCTGCCTTGGCCGGTGCCAGTCTGTACCATCGGCGAAGGTCGCATCGTCCACAATCAGATTGTCGTTCGTCACGCCGTCGCAGAAGTAGACATACCTTGAGGATTGCATTTTTTCATCGCGCGAACCGCCAGGATCGATTTCGCCATGGGTTCCATAGATAGTGTCTCCTCCGCGGACGTAGAGCCGCAGCGTGTACGCTACAACTTTCTTCCTTGAGCGGTTCTTGAGCTTGAACATCAGATTACGCAGGGATGGGTAGGTTCTGTCGAGAGAGGCGTGGAGATCGGTGATCTCAAGAGGACAATCTGGATTGTTGTGAATGATGATTTCGTTCGCGTAATCGGCGGCGAAATCCGCTTCGGTCAAGCGCGTCTTCTCCCAGTATTCATCCATGTTGGGAGGCGAGAAATACCATTGGCCGTGGTCGCGATACGCGGGAAACATAAGTTTTATAACTTTTTCTTCGCCGTTTATTTTGAGAGTCGCATCGCCTCTGACGAGCCACCAGCGTCTCTCGGGAGGCACATTCAGGATTTCGGTACTGAACTCGGCGTCTTCATATTTGAACGTGATCATCGGCATCGCTTTCATCTGCTCGATCAGGCAATTCCTGTGAGCCGATGTGATCGGATCGCTTCTGCCTCCGCCCCGATATCCCCCTAGCATTGAAGCCACAACATCCCACTGGCCATCGCGCTGAGCCTGGGTATATAGAGCTAATCGAGTTTCGAGCGACGGTTTGAGATCATCGGGTAACTTCCCGTTGTCGTACGTGGATTGTCCAGCTGCAAAACAGGCGCTGAGCCACAGAACAGCCAAACTAATGCTCCTTTGCCACATTCTCTCAACCTCGCTGCCTCGGGTTCGCCTGTTACTTTACTGCAACCGGCTGCAGCCACGCGCCATCGCCCGCCGAATCCCACACGTCGAACCGTACCCACTTCTTGCCCGTTGCGTCGAAGGGAATGCGGAAGCTCGTGGTGCCGAAGGGCCCGGTGCCGGTCAGGTCGATGAGCTTGCGATCGACTTTGGTCCCGTCGCTCCACACCAGCTCGGCAAACTCCAGTGGAAACGTGTACTCGATGCTCGCCGTGTACACGCTCTGCGCGCCTGAGCCCTCGACGCCCCAGGTGTGAAAGAGAATCTCGCCCGTGGTTCCGAAAAAATTGCCGGCGCGGATGCCTTCGACAACCGGCGCCCAGCTCTCGTTGTACCTGGGCACCTTGTCGAGCTTGAGGTAGTTGATGGCCAGCAGCGGATAGGTATCGTCGCTCGGCGCCTTCATATACGTATCGCCCTCGGCCAGCATGAACTTGGGCTTGGGCGCCCAGTTGCTCATCTCGTCGGTGAGCCCGAAGCAGCGCTCCTCGCAGAGCCGCTTCTGCGAGAGATCTACCGGCAGCGACTCCCACGATGCTCCGATGAACCGGTCGCTGAGGAAGAAATCCTTGTCCTTGTACTCATCCGGATACATGGCCGAGCTCTTGGTGCGCGGGTGCGCTGCCCAGATGATTCCCTGTTCGCGGTTGAGCATCTTTACCGCGTCATCGGCCGAGCCGAGATGATACACATGCCCGTAAGTGGGGTCGTTCTCTTCAAAGCTTTGGTCCGCAGGCCGCGGAACCGCGTGCGAGAAATAAACCGGCTTGGGGAGCATCAGGTACCAGTGCCCGCCCAGATAGGAGTTCACCTCCTCGGCCGGAATCACGAGAAAGTTTTTGTCGCTGACCTTGCGCGCGCCCTCAAAATAAACTTTCTGCTCGTAAAAGCGCTTGGGGCCCGGATCGTCGATGTCCGAGTCGTCGTGAAAGTCGCCCAGATACACAATGTTGATGCCGAGGCCGCGAAACACCGGAACCCACGTGGGCATAAAATCTGCCGTGCCGCGGTCGCGGATCATCTCGTTGAAGTCGAGATGAAAATGTCCGGTGACGGTCTTGAATCCCGGCACCGGCTTGTACGCATCGTTGTGCGTGTAGGCCAGCACGTCATCGAGCGTGGCGTGGTCTCCCTCCGCGCTCAGGTAGTAGTAGACGGCCATGCGCT
Source organism: Occallatibacter sp. (assembly GCA_049677625.1). Taxonomy (GTDB): domain Bacteria; phylum Acidobacteriota; class Terriglobia; order Terriglobales; family Acidobacteriaceae; genus Telmatobacter. The sequence goes on from JBAUCP010000223.1 coordinate 3,123, forward strand.
GCACGGTTCCCGGCGGCGCGTTATAGAGCGCATAGTTGTAAATCTGCGAACGGGCCACATGCACGCGCCGGTCCCACACCGCGTCCGACTCGCCCCACGGCGCGTAGCCGGAGCCATGCTCGGGCTGCATCACGCCCAGCGAGAACGATTGATCGCTGTCTTTGCGGTAGTACACATAGCCCAGGTTGACTTCATTCTCGCGCGCAAAGAAAAACTTGTGTGGGGGCGGAAAGATGGCCAGCGAGCCCGCGCCCGCATCCAGAATCTCCAGCCGGTTGCGCGCTTGCAGATCGACGGGCTGCTCGTTCCTGTCGCCGCCGAACTCGTACTGCTGCCACACCTGCGCCGTGTCGCGCCACACCAGCCTGGTACCGGGATGAATCGCAAATCCCTTCAGCCCGGCTTTGTAGATGTAAGCCACGTCCGGCGCGTCGGTCTTCGCCATCGCCTCCTGGCGCAGCAGGTTCGAACCTTTATACGCGGTAAACTGCAAGCCGCCGGCGAAGATGCCGAGCGTGAGGCCGTTGAAGACGACGCTTACGCGGTCGCCCTCGCTCATCACGCGGCACGAGTCGGAGCTGTAGGCCGCCGCGGCGCGCTTCACTTCGTCGGCGGTGCGGGCCGGACCGACAAGATGGCCATCTTCCGTGCCCGGAATCGCCAGCGGCGCATCCCAGAAGACATTCCACTTGTACCGCTCTTCGTTTTCCGGCGTGTCCGCATGCAGCTTTTCGAGGATGTCTTTCTCCGTCGTGGAAATGCGCCGCTTGCCGGTGGTCACCTGAAACTCCGGCGTCAGATCTTTGCCCAGCTCGATCCATGCGCCGCCGGTCCTGCCCGCCGCGGCGGGTTTCTTCGCGGCCAGCTCTGCGATCATTGGCTGCCCATCTCGCAGCGTGAACCGCGCTCTCAGCTCTTCGCCGCGCTCGCCCGGCCACACGATCTCCACTGCATCCTTGCCCGCCGTCACCGTCACGCCGGCAATGCTTTTCAAGTCCTTCACGTCGCAATGAAACTCCTGCGCCGCGCAGAGTGCGCTGAAGCATGCGAATACCAGGACAACGGGTCCCAACTTCATGTAAATCTCCACGTGGTTATGGTGTGGGCCGAGCCGTTTTCGCACGCATCACACCTTCAAGAAGATCTTCTTCCGATACAAAATCCATACCGGAACAAAGCAGATCGCCGTGTAGGTAACCGAGTAAGCAAACGCGGCCCACCCAGGGTCAGGAATCAGCGCCGGCAAATCGACCTCCAGCAGATGCAGTGGCGTCATCGGCCGGCCGCCTGCCGTGAAGTGAATCAGGTCCAGGATGCCCGGCAGCAGTTCGCTCACCATGTAAGCCGCAATTGCATTCGATCCGAAGATCAGCCACGGCCACGCCAGCGCCTTGCCTGCGCCTTTCCTCGTCCATCCGCGCTCCTCGGCAATCCAGAACATCAGCGTCAGCAAGGCGAGCGACCACCCCGCCGCCACCAGCACATAGGAGCTGGTCCACATCTTCTTGTTGAGCGGGAACCACTCCGACCACAGATATCCAAGCGCCAGGCAACCCGCCGCGCCGCCGGCGAGTCCGAGCGTCTTTTTCGCCGCCGTCTTTTGCGTGCGCAGCCAAAGGCCGGCAAGCAGCCCGATGAGCGTGGTCCCGATTGCCGGAATATCGCTCAGCAATCCCTCCGGATCGCGCGCGTCATGCAACGGCGAGTCTTCATACAAGTGGCCGGGCATCAGTTGCCGGTCAAGCCACGCCACGATGTTCTGGTTCCTGTCGAGGAAGGGAACATCGCGCCCCGGCACGCCCGCGCCCGGCACCGGAACCAGCCGCACCAGCGCCCAGTAACCCAGCAGCGCAACCACCAGCACCAGCACCTTTGTGCTCGCGCGCCGGTCCCACAGATAAAACAGCTCGACGACCAGATAGCAAATGGCGATGCGCGGCAGCACGCCGTAGAAGCGCATGTGAGCGAAATGGAAGTACGGAAAATTGTTGACGACGATTCCAAAGGCAAACAGGATAGCGGCGCGGCGCACCGTGTGCCCGGCCAGTTGGCTGCGCGATTGGCCGCGCGCCAGGCGCGCCTCGGTCGCGAACACGATGGAGATGCCCACTACGAACAGGAACGTGGGGAAGACGAGATCGGTGGCCGTAAAGCCGTTCCACGCGGCGTGATGCATCTCAGCCCATGCGCGGTCGCCGCCGTTGTTGTTGACCATGATCATGAAGGCGATGGTGATGCCGCGCAGCATGTCGAGCGAGACCAGCCTCTTAAGAGGCGATGGCGCCAGGCCGGGCACTCCGGATATACCGGACGCAGGAGCAGAAGTGACCATTCCATTCTCCGTTCGTACAGGTTCCAACGCAGCTTCTTGCGATGCTCAATACCCTACGCGCGCGGGGCCCGATCCGCCAAGTCGGCTCCGCGTTTCCCGCACGCCTGCTCTGTCAATCCCCGCGCCAACACTGCTAAACTCACCCTTCAGGCATTTCACGCCAAACCGTTCCCGCACCTCTGGAGGCTGCCCTTGCCGGACTTTCAGCCCTTTGTTCCTTCCACTGAAACGCAGCCCGAGTTTACGTTCCGCGCCATTTTGCTGGGCTGCTTCTTCGGCCTTATCTTTGGCGCGGTCACGGTCTACGTGGGCCTGCGCGCCGGCCTCACGGTGGCCGCTTCCATCCCCATCGCGGTGCTTTCGATCAGCATTCTCCGCGCCTTCGGCCGCGCTTCAATCCTTGAAAACAACATCGTCCAGACCACCGGCAACGCCGGCCAGTCCATTGCCTCGGGTGTCATCTTCACGCTGCCCGCGCTGGTGTTTCTCGGCTTCGATCTGGAGTACTCGCGCATCTTCATTCTCGCGCTCATTGGCGGATGGCTCGGCGTGCTGTTCATGATTCCGCTGCGCCGCCAGCTCATTGTGCAGGAGCACGGCACGCTGCCGTATCCCGAGGGCACGGCCTGCGCCGACGTGCTCATCGCCGGCGAAAAAGGCGGGTCGATGGCCAGCCGCGTCTTTCTCGGACTCGGCCTGGGCGGCCTCTACACCCTGTTCCAGAACAAGAACCTCTTCGCAGCCTGGCCGGAGGCGCCCGAGTACCGGCCGGACTTCGGGCCGCAGCATGTGCTCAAGGGCGCGTCAATCAATGCCGACGCCACGGCAGAGTATCTCGGCGTGGGTTACATCATCGGGCCGCGCGTGGCGGGCATCATCTTTGCGGGCGGCGTCTTCTCCTGGCTGGTGCTCATGCCGCTCATCTATTTTTTCGGCAAGGAGCTTAGCCATCCCATGTATCCCGGCCTGGTTCCCATTGCACAGATGGAGCCCGGCGACCTGTGGGCCACCTACATCAAGCCCATGGGCGCGGGCGCCGTGGCCGCGGCCGGCCTCATCACGCTCATCAAGACCATGCCCACCATATTCGGCGCGCTCACCACGGGACTCAGGACCATGCGTTCCGGCTCGGCGGCGCAGACCGCGCCCGTGCGCACGGAAGACGATCTCTCCATGCGCGTGGTGATCATCGGCTCCCTGCTTGTCGTAGCCTGTATGTTTCTCTTCCTGGAGTTCAAGCCGGTGCCCGGCGCATTCGTGGGCTGGGCTGCCAATCTCGCCGCCTCGCTTCTGGTGGTCGTCTTCGGATTCCTGTTTGTCACGGTGAGCTCGCGCATCGTGGGCCTGGTGGGCTCGTCGGCCAGCCCGGTCTCCGGCATGACCATTGCTACGCTCATGGCTACCGCGGCCATCTTCCTGGTGCAGGGCTGGACGGCGCCGGCCTTCGGCGCGCTGGCCATCACCATCGGCGGAGTGGTCTGCATCGCCGCATCCAACTCCGGCGACACCTCGCAGGACCTCAAGACCGGCTATATCGTGGGCTCTACGCCGCGCCTGCAGCAGATCGCGCTCATGATCGGCGTAGTCGTCTCCACCTTCGTCATCGGCTTCACGCTCAACCTGATGAATACCGGCCTGCAGGAGTTTCACGCCGCCGCGCAGCCGTGGGACCTGAACGCATCGCATCCCGGCGTCACCATCCAGGCGGACGCGCATCACCTGCCCGATCAGATCCGCGTCATCAACGCGGACAAATCCATCACCCTTCATCCAAAGTCCGAGTACGTTTTGCTCAACGCCATCGGCTCCACTGAGCTGCAGGACGGCAAATACCTCTACTCGCCCGCGACGCACCAGATTGAGGTGCACTGGATTCAGGGCATCGGCAGCGCCGCCGCGCCGGCGCCGCAGGCCCGCCTGATGGCCACGGTCATCAACGGAATCCTGAGCCGCAAGCTGCCCTGGGGACTGGTGCTGATCGGCGTAGCGCTGGTGATCGCGGTGGAGCTGCTCGGCATCCGCTCGCTTCCGTTTGCCGTGGGCGCGTATCTGCCCATCGGCACCACTCTGCCCATCTTTGTGGGCGGCGTGGTGCGTTGGCTCGCCGACCAGGCCGCTAAACGCAGCGGCGAAGCCGCCGATATCGACAGCGAAATCTCCCCCGGCTCGCTCTTCGCATCGGGCCTAATCGCCGCCGGCGGCATCGTGGGCCTCATCGGCGTAGGCCTCAAGGCCTATGAAGCCACCTTCAACAAAGGCGACCTGCTCAACTTTCCGCACACGTTCCTGGATAACAACTTTGTCGCGGTGCTGGGCTTTGGTGTGCTGGCCTATTCGCTGTATTACTTTGCTAGGAAGCCGCTGAAGAAGTAAGTTGTGCTTACTCGCAGAAACAAGCTCTAATTGAAGGGTAGCCACTTAACTTATTTACCAAGAGATAGGAGGAGAGCATGATTTGTCCTTACTGCTCAGAAAAAATCGCAGATACGGCGATAGTTTGCCCGACATGTCGGAGAGACCTAGCTTTCTTCAAGCCAGTTTTAGACAATGTCAGGAAAATTGAGCACGATATCTCTGCATTGACTTCTGCAATCAAAGAATTGAGAGAATGGAGCGAGGATTCTGCACAAGAGTTCATTGCAGCGGCGCATATCGCTCCCACAATCGCAATCGTAGCCAGCGCTCTTTTGGCAACGACATTTCATTGGCTTGCGTGGCAGGACTTCGCTGTTAACCCGATCGACAGGTGTTTGCTATTTTTATCATTAACTTCTCCTTTCATTGCAGGATTTGGTCTGGGCTGGTTGGGACGAAAAACGCGTTTTGGTCTACGAGCACTATTAGGTATGGTTTGCGGTATTCTTGGAGGCGCGCAGTATCTGCTGGTTGTTTCCTTGGAGAGAGCACAGTTAGCGCTCAATAATGAGATCCACGGCGCTATTACTCTTTATCCACCTAACACAGGCACGATGATCCTGTTCTTCCTGATCTCGGGGATATTGACATTCCCTTCCGGAGGGCAATTTGGAGCGATACTGAGAAACCGACGTAAGTTGTCGAAGCAACTTACGGAACTGCCGCGCAGTAGCCGCGAGCAATCCACTCAATGGAAAAGCACTCCCACTGCAGCTTCGCCCTACCTTACAACGGTTTTGACCGTTGTGGGAGCCATCATCTGTTCGCTGATCGCGCAATTTGGACCGCAATTTGGACAATCTACAAAAAATCAAAAT
>JBAUCP010000224.1:0-2522 GCA_049677625.1 Occallatibacter sp.
TGGAAGAACCACACCTTCTTCTTCGGCGATGTTGAGTATTACAGGCAGACCGATTATACCCTCAATCCCACTGGGTCCACGGTTCCGCTCACCCAGATGGTCACCGTGAACGGAAATGGCAATTACGATCTGAGCCCGCTGCTTACGATGGGCGCTCAGCAAGGCACCATCACGAACCCGGCGACCGGCGCTCCATGGATTAATCCCTGTACCAACAATCCGTACCAGTACGGGCAAGTCTTCGATCCTGCAACGTGGACGACGGTCGGTGGCGTAACTTGCGCGACGCCATTCGCCAATAACCAGATTCCGCAAGCTCGGGTCGGCGCGATATCGCAAAATATTGCCGCCGCCTACGCCAAGTACTACGCGCCGAAGCTCAACCGCATCAGCAGCGGAAATTTCCCTTCGTACGCCGGCACTCCTTTTGAGGACGAGCACAGAGTCGACGTCAAGGTTGATCACAATTTTTCTGAGAAGCACCGCATCAGCGCTTCCTTTAACTATGGGAACGTCCTCAGCAAGAGCGGGGAGACTTTCCCAGCAACCGTAGGCCCTTTCAGCGGTTACTTCGACAATGGTGAAATCAACTATATTGGCCGCGTCGTCGACAACTACACGATCACGCCAAATCTCATCAATACCGCCTCGGCGAGTCTTAACAGGCAGGCTACTACGCAATCGCCCACGCCCGGTCCCGACTACACCGGGGCGTCAAGTTTTGGGCTCTTTGCCAGTTCGCCGAACTCGTTCCCCCTCGTTAACTACGACAATTCCGTCAACGGCGTCGGATTCAGCAGCTTCGGCGAATCCTGGGATATCTACTGGAATGACAACGCGTATAACTATGCCGATTCGTTGCAGTGGCAGAAGGGCCGTCACTCCCTGAAATTCGGATGGCAATGGACAGCCTGGCAGGAAGACGCAGACAACTACCAGAAAACCAGGGATTTATATGATTTTCAGAGCCAAGCGGGCGGCCCTACCGACCAGGGACTGACGCCCTACGTCGGAAGCAGCTTTGCTTCGATGATGCTGGGAACGGCGCAGGATGCCTACATCGAGCCGACCAATTACTACATACCGCGGCAGAAGTACATGGGCCTGTTCGCGCAGGATGATTTCAAGGTCTCGCCGAAGCTGACCCTGAATCTCGGTGTCCGTTGGGATCTCACGTTACCCATACGCTGGCCGAACGCAGCATGGGAGAATTGGGACATCAACACCGTCAATCCAAACTGGGCTCCATACGGCGGCGCCTGGGCCTTCTCTCAGAACTCGGGCTCGACTTTTGAAAAGGATATCCCGCTCTACCAGTTCGGTCCCCACTTGGGCGCAGCGTATTCCGTTTCGCCCAAGCTGGTGGCGAGAGCATCCTACAATCTAACCTACGTGCCGGCCAACGACGTTGGCGCTGGCGCTGCCGACTACTATGTGGGCAGCCAGGACCCGCTGAATGGTGTAGGCTGCAGTATCGTCAACACCATACCCGGCAGCTATGTCTACAATTGGGAATCGGCAGCTCCCTGCAACCCGGCCGCATATCAGAAGACGAGCTCCAGCACGGCCTTTGGCGACGCCGGCGCAAACATCATGGATGTCCTACCGGGCGCCCTCAAGCTAGGCCGCACGAACACACTCTATCTCGGCATCGAATATGAAGTAGCTCCGAATGTGGTGTTCGACGCGCGCTACCTGGGTACATTTGGCAGAGCATTGCAGGACTACAGCCAGGGCCGCACCGCAAGCTTTACGCCCGACTGGAACACCTACAATGCAGTGCTGCAGAGCGGCCAGATCGATACAACGATCAACAGTGCTGCCTCTGCCGCGGCCGTTTCTGCGAAGGCCGGAGTCACAGTGCCGTATCCGTTCGCCGGCTTTAACGGGCCGGCCTATGCTGCCATCGCTCCTGAACCGCAGTTGGCTCAGTATAACTTCGATTTCGAGGAAATTGGCAACCCAGCTTACCTTTCGAAGAGCAACTATAACTCCTTTGTCGCGGAGTTGAAGGTCCGCAATACCCATGGCCTCTTTGTCGACTGGAGTTATACGATCTCGAAGTACACTTCCAATAGCTCATCGGATAGCTGGGGCGTTCCCACGAACTTCGGCAATACCTGGGGCACGGACTGGCAAAGCCCACAGGACAACGAAATGTGGCCCGTTGCAGATGATCAAAGGCAGTTGGCCAAGGGATATCTTACCTATGACCTGCCGCTTGGCCGTGGAAAGACATGGCTGAACGACCCTTCAACCGTCCTGAATGAGATCGTGGGCGGTTGGACCCTCAGCTACTACGGCGCCTACGGCAGCGGCCTGCCAATGAGCAATGTTCGCTCCTCCTACCAGTTGCCGTATTACTTCGGAGGCTGCGACAACTGCGGGAACGGCCAGAGGGCTTTCTTCGCGAACGGAGCTACAGCCACCAGCATGAAAAACTTCTTTCATAGGTCATCATTCGACCCGGGCGCCCCTACGGCCGCGAGTAACAACGACTTTAGTCCGAGTGCGTTTGTCAG
>JBAUCP010000225.1:0-10465 GCA_049677625.1 Occallatibacter sp.
CCGTAAACGTTGACGTAAGTGCTGACTCCCTCAAAGTAAGCGCTTTCCTAAATGGGGGTCCATCGACGTTTGAATCTGGGCTTGGCGTCGGCATCACGTAGGCCGCGAGGCGACCACGGTTCACTAGACGCACAAGCCTACTTGACCGTCTTGCAAACGCACAAGACTTTTCTCAGGAGGCAGTATGAGATCCCTAGTCGGAAAGCACGGGAATAAGCACATGTATTCCTGGCTGCTTGTGGTGCTTTTGGGCATTGCAGGTCTGATGCCCTCGATCGCAATGGCCCAAGAGGCCACCGCAACCGTCAACGGCACCGTCAAGGATCAGACCGGCGCCGCGATCCCCAATGCGCAGGTTGCACTGAGAAACGCCGACACTGGGGTCGTGAGAACGACCTCTACCAATGGCGACGGTGTCTACGATTTCCCGAGCATCACGCCCGGCAGCTACAGCATGCAGGCATCCGCGCGAGGTTTCAGCTCGGTTTCGCAGCCACCTGTGACCCTGCAGGTGAACCAGATCGCGACCTTCGACTTTCAACTGAATGTCGGCACCGAGCAAAGCACCGTAACGGTGAATGCAACCGCAGCCGCATTGCAGTCTACGAGCGCCGAGTTGGGCACCGTGGTCGCGCCGAACCAGATGAACGACCTGCCTTTGAACGGCCGCAACTTCACCCAGTTATTGACGATCACACCGGGTGTCGCGAACATCAATACCGACCAGAACTCCGGCGGAGGCGGCGGGTGGAACGGTGAGTCGATTGGGCAATTCAGCTTCCCGGCGGTGAACGGCGCCCGCAACCGCAGCAACCTGTTTCTGCTTGACGGTGCGAACGACCTGAACTCGCTGGCGGGAACCTACAATTACGGGCCGATTATCGACGACATTCAGGAGTTCAAGACCGATGCCCACAACGACCTCGCCGAGTATGGCGCGGCAGCCGGAGCCGTGGTGACCGTGGTTTCGAAATCGGGAACCAACCAGTTCCATGGCACCCTTTGGGAGTTCCTGCGCAACCAGGTCTTCGATTCCACAGGCTACTTTAACCACAGCAATCCCCCACTCCGGCAGAACCAGTACGGCGCCGCGGGTGGCGGTCCGATCACGATTCCGAAACTCTATAACGGCAAGAACCGTACCTTCTTCTACGCATCCTGGGAAGATTACAAGTTCCGCTCTGCGCAGGAAACCGGAGTGCTCGGGCCCACGGCCGCCGAAGCCGCCGGCGACTTCAGCGCGCTCGGCGTACCGATCTACGATCCGACAACGACAACTTACGATGCTTCCACCAATACTTATTCGCGCAAGACCTTCACCGAGGAGTACAACGAGGGGCCGACCAACACTGCCCTGTGCAACGGCGACATTAACTGCATCCCGCAAAGCGCGTTTAATAAGATCTCAAGCTTGTACACGGCTCTCCTGCCCGCGACCGGCGCGTTGATCAACGGCGAGAACTACTACGCCAGCGCCCGGACCGCGAACAACCAGCAGTCGGGCACGATGCGGTTCGACCAGAACTTCGGCAACAACAACCAGGTCATGTTCCGCTACAGCCAGTTCGACCTGACCGAGGCAGGTTCGGCTAGTTTAGTTGGCCTTAGCACCGTCCATGTCCCTGGCCACAACTACATCGGGCATTGGTATCACACCTTCAGCCCGACCTCGTTCTCCGACGCCTACTTCGGCAGAAACTGGGGATATACTTTCACCGGTACTACCTGGCCCGCAGAGACCTCGTCATTCCTGTCGAGTTTGAAGTCGGCCGGGATGTCTCCAGCGTGGATGACTTTGGACAACCAGGATTTTGCCCCGCAGTTCACCGCGCAAGGCTACAGCGAAACGTTCTCGGGCTCGCAGCTGCAGCTCTCCACGTTGGCGGATGACTGGCAGTGGGGCGGCTCGTTCACGAAGATTGTGGGCAGGCACACGCTTAAAGCCGGCGCCGATTTCCAGTCCAACAACCTGAATTCGCCGATCGCCTACGCGGGTGTGGATTTTGCGGCAAGCCAAACCGCGGGCCTCGGGGCGGAGCAGGGCGTTGGCGGAAACAGCTGGGCATCGTTGTTGATCGGCGTGCCGAATGACGCCAGCTACCGGAACATCTATGAGTTTGTGCACGGCGGCTGGATCGATGGAGTCTACATCCAGGATCAATGGAAACTCACTCCTCATCTGACCCTCAACCTCGGGTTCCGCAACGATTTTGTACTCGTACCGATTTACGGGACCATGAAAGGCGGAGCCGGCGACTTCTACACCGGCAATGCCAATCCGCTCACCGGCGAGTACGAGCTGAACGCGCTTCCGCCCACTTGTTCGGCAACGCAGGGTGCCCCCTGCATTCCGGCGGGCAGCTATACCGCGTCGAGCACGCCGGCTCCGGGCGGGCTACCTCCGCACGCCTACGTGAATCCGAATTCCAACCACCAGGTGGTGGGCAACTCGATGTTCAACTGGGGTGCCAGAGCCGGGTTTGCCTATCGCCTAAATGACCGAACCCTCATCCGTGGCGGCTATACCCGCGTCTACGACGCCTGGGCGACCATTCTTCAGCTCTCGCAGAACTTCGGCGGGAATTGGCCGGCGGTCAACACCCTCGACAACAACAACCTCAACACCAACGTTCCAACGGCGTCCGTGGCCGATCCGCTGGGACTCGGCGGCGGCGGGGCGCTCACCTATCCGATCAACGATTTCAGCCAGGTCAGCCAGTGGATGGTGGATCCGAACTTCAAGACTCCCTATTACGATCAATGGAATGTGGGTGTGGAACGGGCTCTGCCGGGCAATATCGCACTCGATGCGAACTATGTGGGCTCGAAGGGCAGCCGTGGCGACTGGGGCCCGGAGTTGAACACTCCCCAACCGGGACCCGGCAATCCTCAGGCGAACCGGCCATACCCCTATATGCTCGGGCAATGGTTCGATCAGAGCGTGGGCAGGAGCACCTACAATGCGTTGCAGGTGAGTGCCACGCAACGTCCGACCCATGGAATTACCTTCCTGGTTTCGTATACGTTGGCGCATTCGAACGCCGACGGCTGCAACCTTGGCGCAAGCTGCGACTCGACCAATCCTTACAATAAGTCGGGCGATTACGGCAACTCTGACCTGAACCAGAGAAACGTGTTTTCGGCGGCGTTTACGGCCAAGTCACCGTACGACAAGGCTCCCAACAAGCTGCTTGCCAATGTGGCGGGTGGGTGGTCGCTGAACGGCATTGTCCAAGTGACTTCGGGTAAGCCGTATACGGTGACCACCGGCGAAGACACTGAAAATATCTCCTCCGGAGGACTCCAGGAACGGATGAGCTACTCCGGCAACGCGAACGGCGGGTCTGGTACCCATACCCAGTCGCAATGGTTCAACATCAACGACTTCACTCTGCCGGCTCCGTACACCTATGGTGCCGAAAAGACGAACCCGCTGGTTTCGCAACATTTCAATGACGTGGATCTCTCGATCTTCCGCGACTTCCACATGGGGCTCGGAGAGGAACGATACTTCGAGTTCCGAGCCGAATCGTTCAACCTCTTCAACAACGTCGTCTTCAACACGCCGAATACCAGCTTTTCTGGGCTCGGACTGCTAAATCCGCCGCCCGCAGGCACCACTCCCACGCCCCCGTACGTCACCAATCCTGCGACCAACCAGTTCGGGAACGTCACGAGTCAGTGGAACGCGCCGCGTGTCTTGCAGTTCAGTCTGAAGCTCTACTTCTAGCCCCGGGTTCAGGCCCGGCTTAACCGAGTGGCATCACTGCCCAGCAGTGATGCCATTTGCATCAGAGGGTCTCAATCGATCTCAGCCCGGGAAGATTTGTTGGGTCCCGACAAAAAGCTATGTTCTGCTCCAGTGCACCGTCTGTCCGGGACGGACGCTGGCCGCGAACCATCGGCGCAAGATGCGGCTCTATCAATAACTTCGCTCTGGAAGCTGCGCCGTCCATTTAGAATGAATCGCAGGATCGTCTAGCGACGGCCCGGCAACGAATCTCCTTGACTACGATGAATCGCCGCCGCTTTCTTGCTGCCAGCGCACTGACCGTGGCTGCAACCCGCGCGCGCGCGCATGGCGCTGCCACCGCAATTCCGCCGATCCGGTTCGAGGATATTGCTGAACGAGCCGGCGTGCATTTCATCTTCGAAAACTGCCCGACCCCGGAAAAACACCAGCCTGAAACCATGCCTGCGGGCGTTGGCCTCTTCGACTATGACGGGGATGGTCTTCTCGATATTTATCTGGTCAATGGCGCCGATATGCCATCGCTCGTGAAAACCGGCCCGAAGTACTACAACCGCCTCTACCATAACAACGGCGACGGAACGTTTAAGGACGTCACGGAGCGCGCCGGAGTGGCAGGCGCGGGTTACGGGATGGGTGTTGCAGTTGGCGACTACGACAACGACGGCTGGCCCGACCTCTTTGTGGCCAACGTGAACGGAAACCAGCTCTTCCACAATAACGGCGACGGAACGTTTACCGAAGTCACTGCGAAGGCAGGTTTGAGCGGCGCCGCGTATAACGGGCGCAAGATGTGGTCCGTCGCAGCTGGATGGTTCGACTACAATAACGACGGGCTGCTGGATCTGTTCGTAACAAATTATGTCCAATGGGATCCGCGTTATGAACCCGCCTGCGTCGGCCTGAATGGCCGCGGTTACTGCCACCCCAACAGCTTTGCCCCGCTCCCGAACACTCTGTATCGCAATAACGGCGACGGTACGTTTACCGATGTCTCGGCCGAAACCGGGATTTCCGCGGTCCTTGGCAAGGGGATGGGAGTTGTTTTCGCCGACTACGATGGCGACGGTTTTCTCGACATCTTTGTGGCCAATGACAACAGCCCGAACTTGCTTTTCCACAATCTTGGAGGTAAGCGATTTGAAGAGGTGGGCCTTCAGGCTGGCGTGGCTTACAACGAAGAAGGGACTGCCCTGGCAGGTATGGGCGTCGACTTCCGCGACATAAACAACGACGGACTTCCGGACCTCTGGCACACCGCTATCGAGAACGAAACCTTCCCATTGTTCCTCAACCAGGGGAACGGGCAGTTTCTCAACGCCGGCGAGCAAAGCCGCCTTGCGGGTCTGACGAGGTCGATGTCAGGCTGGTCAAATGGGGTCGTCGATCTTGACAACGACGGCTGGAAGGACCTTGTGGTAGCGCGCAGCAACGTGATGGACAATATCGAGCAGATCTCCCGGCATTTCCGCTATGCCGAACCGAACTCAGTCTTTCGCAATCTGGGGACTGGGAAATTTGAAGATGTGAGCGCGACCGCAGGTGCGGATTTTGTGCGGCCAGCCCCGCACCGGGGGCTCGCGTACGGCGACCTGAACAACGACGGACGGATGGATCTCGTGGTAACCGCATTGGGCGCACCGGTCAGCGTGTTCCGCAATGTCACCGAAACGCACAATCACTGGATACTGCTGAAGCTTGTTGGGACCCAAAGCAACCGCATGGGCATTGGCGCGGAAATTCGGGTGACTACGGACGATGGCAGAAAGCTCTATAACCAGGCAACGACCAGCACGGGCTATTCCGCATCAAGCGACCCGCGCGTTCATCTCGGTCTGGGCGGATCACGCACGATCAAAGAAATCGAGATCCGCTGGCCGTCGGGTACGAGCCAGTTGTTGCACGACGTAACCGCGGATCGCGTGCTGGAAGTGACGGAGCCGCGCAACGATAGTCGGCAATAAATGCGGCTAATGTGGAATCATATTCAGAGTGGATCCATCATGAACAGATGGCTCATTTGCTGTTGCGCCTTTCTGCTGTGTGCCGGCGCTGAGGCCCCAGCGCAATTGCCGGACACCTGCCATCCTCCGGCATCGGCTGCGCACGCGCCCGCCGGCACGCCGCCGGCAAAAGTTTATGACGCGGTGGGTGCCTGGTTCGCCGGGAAAGGCGATCTTAGATGTGCAGCTGCCGCGTTCAAAGAGGCCTTGCAGCTCGAGCCGCGCTCGGCCGAGGCGCATTTCGATCTGGGGCTGGTCCGGCAACGTCAACAGCAGCCTGCGGCCGCGATCAGCGAGTTCCGCCTCGCCCTTCGATACGATCCCACATTGCAACCGGCGCATTGTGCACTGGGGTCGATCCTCAAGGACCCTGCCGAGGCTGAAGCCGAATTTCGCAAAGCGCTCGAAAGCGATCCGAATTTGGTCTGCGCATTGGATGGTCTGGCTCAGGTTCTGCTGAATGGGGGGCGATACGATGCTGCCCTTGCGTATTGGCGGCAGGCCGTCCAAATCCAGCCTGATGCAGGGGACCTCCAGGTCTCCCTGGCCACGGCCTTATACAAGTCCGCAAAGGCAAGGCACGACGCTGGAATGCCCGAAGTGGAAGGTGTCCGGGTGTCCGATGCCGTCCAGCTCCTCACCCAACTGCTCCAGAGCCACCCGGACCTGACGGTGGCACATTTTACACTCGGCAACATCCTGGCGAACGAGCACCGCTATCGAGAGGCCGCCGATGAATACCGGGAGGTGATCCGCCAGGACCCTGCCAATACAGAGGTTCTGCGATCGGAGGTGGAAGCCCTTCTGAACGTAGACGCATATACAGACGCGCTGGCGCCGGCCAAGGATTATGTGTCGAGGAAACCGAACGATGCGTCGGCGCACGTCATGCTTGGAATGACGTACCGCGGTTTGGGCGATTATGCAAAGGCAGAACCGGAGCTTGAGATCGGGGCGGCCAAGCAGCCCGACGATTTCGAGGCGCAATATCAACTCGGATCCGTGCTGGCACACCTGGGAAAACCGCAAGAGGCGCTCCCAAGACTGAGAAAAGCCGTTGCGCTGAATCCTGGAGAGAAGTCAGCGCAGTTTCAACTGGCGGCAGTGCTCCGTCAGCTTGGCGAAAAACAGGAGGCGGAAAAGGTGCTGGCGCAGTTTCAGAAAGCAACAGACACTGAGTTCCAGATAAGCCAGCTCACACCGGAGGGCATCAAGGCCAACGATCTGCTGCAAGCGGGCAAGCCAGAAGAAGCGGCACAGATCTATCGCCACATGCTCGAAGAGGACCCGAACAGTGCCTGGACAGCCTACAACCTCGGGCTCGCTCTGGAAGCCACCCAAGATCTGAAGGGCGCCGAGGGTGCGCTTCGCGAGGGGATCGACATCGATCCGAAGCTGGCCAAGATTCGCGGCGAATTGGGCCGGGTGGAGTTGTCTTTGGGCGACATGGAATCCGCGCAAAAGTGGCTCCAGTCCGCCCTTGACCTGGACCCGCAGCTCGTAGAAGCGCGCGGCAATCTGGCCATGGTTCGCGCCAGGGAAGGCGATCTGGCCTCGGCCGCGAAGCTTCTTCGCCAGGCGCTTGAAGACGACCCCAACTACAAAGAAGGCCATCTGAACCTTGGCCTGATTCTTGCCCAGCAGGGCGATAAGCCCGCTGCCGAAGAGGAATTGGACAAAGCCCTCGCGCTGGCGCCGCAGGATCCCGCTACGTTGTCGACGGTTGGGAAAGCCAAGGTGCAAATGGGCAAATCGAGTGAAGGGATCGCGCTGCTTCAAAAGGTAGTGGATCTGGCGCCGGATTTGGCTGCGGCACATCTGGACTTGGGAATTGCGCTCGCCGACAGCTATGACCTGCCTGAAGCGTTGATGCAGATGAGCGAAGCCGTCCAGCTTGCCCCACAGTCCGGCGTCGCGCATTTTAATCGAGGCCGAGTGCTCTTTGATATGGGGCGCACCACCGAGGCGCAGCCGGAGTTCGAAACGGCTACACGGTTGGTTCCAGAGATGGCGGAGCCAGAATATTTTCTGGCACTGATCAACAAACAAGCGGGTAATTTGCCCGTTGCGATCAGTCTTCTCGAAGAGTCCGTCAAGCTCGATTCCCAAAACCTGATGGCCCTGTATTTGCTCGGACAATGTCTCGACCAACAGCGTGAAACTGCCAAAGCGATTGCCGTCTGGCGACAAGCAATCGCGCTCGATCCAAAATTCAGCCAAGCGCTCTTCGGCCTCGCGCGAGCGCTGCGGTCCACCGATCCGGCCGAGTCCGAGCAATTCATGGCGCGCTACACTGCGATACAGAAGGAGCAACAGTCTCTGGACCAGGTAAACACACTGGCCAACGACGGTCTGGCTGCGGCGACCGCACACGATTGGCCTGAAGCGATCCGGCAATTAAAGGCGGCGATCGCGGAATGCAACGGCTGCACCGCGAAGGCCGACCTCCACAAGAAACTGGGGCTGATCGACTGTCAGGCCGGTGACCTGGACAACGGCGAAAAAGAACTGCGCGCCGCAAATGCGCTCAAGCCCTCCGACCTCGAAGTCCAGCACGCACTCGAGTTGATCGCGCGGTCTCGAAGCCGGCACGCAAAATCCGATGAAGGGAAGGCAAATTAGTGCTGGTGCATAAAAGACCCCTTCCGCTTACTGTGTTCCTTGCAACGATCACCGCACTGCTGGCGGTCGGACCCAGGCTCATTCCCCAGATGGCTTCCGGCAACATTAAGGATCAGCCTGCGCGTCCTCTTCCCCCTGGGATGAAGGCGCCCGTCGTGGATTTCCGCGATGTCGCAGCGCAGGCAGGTCTCACCGCCGAAGTGATCTCCGGCGATATCGATCAGACTTACATCGTCGAAAACACCGGCACGGGCGTGGCCATTTTCGACTACGACAACGACGGCCTTCCAGATATCTTTCTTCTCCAGGGCGACCGGCTTCACCCCACGGGCCCTCCTCTCACGCCGCACCTTTATCACAATCTTGGCGGGCTCCGTTTCGAGGATGTGACCGCCAAGGCGGGCATCGGGCACCTTGGCTGGTCACAGGGAGTGTGCGCCGGCGATCCTGATAACGAAGGCCGCGTGTCTCTCTTCGTCACCCAGTGGGGGCATAACGTTTTCCTGCACAATATGGGAGATGGAACGTTCCGTGACGAAACCAAGGAACGCGGGCTCGATCGGCCGGAATCGCGATGGAGCACAGGATGCGCGTTTATCGATTACGACCGCGATGGACATCTCGATCTCATAGTCGCTAACTACGTCGATTTCAGAGCGCAGGACTCGCCGCCGCCCCGCTCGCAAAGCGGCTGCAACTGGAAGGGCATGCCTGTCCCGTGCGGGCCTCGCGGCCTCAAAGGTGAGACGATGACCCTTTATCATAACGATGGGCATGGTCATTTCACTGATGTCACCAAGCAAGCCGGTGTCGAGACGCCGCGTGAGTATTACGGGTTTACGGTCCTGACCGGCGATTTCGATAATGACGGTTGGCCCGATTTCTATGTCACCTGCGACTCGACACCGAGCCTGTACTTTCACAACAAACACGACGGGACATTTGAAGAGATGGGTCTCGCCAGCGGACTCGCCGTGAACGAAGATGGACGCGAGCAGGCGGGAATGGGCGCCGCCGCTGCCGACTACGACGGCGATGGGCGCCTCGACATCTTCAAGACCAATTTCGCCAGCGACACCAATACTCTCTATCGAAACCTCGGGAATAACTACTTCGACGACGTCACGAGTGCCGCCGGTCTCGCCGTCCAAACGCAGTATGTGAAATGGGGCACCGCTTTCCTGGACTTCGACAACGACGGATGGCCGGACCTGTTTATCGCCGACGGCCACGTGTACCCGTTCGTTGAGAAGTACAATCTGGGCGAAGAGTTCAAGCAGCCCCGCCAGTTGTTCTGGAATCGCGGCGACGGGCAGTTTTTCGATATGTCATCGACGGGCGGGCCGGGCATCACGGCAAAACATTCGTCGCGCGGAATCGCCGTCGGCGACCTCGACAACGACGGCTCCCAAGAAGTCGTTGTCGTCAATCTTTTCGAGCCTCCCTCGTTGCTGAAGAATTTCGGTCCCAGAGGGAACGCGCTGGAGGTCCGCGCCGTCACTGTCTCCGGCCGCGATGCGATCGGGGCGCGATTGACGCTGACGGTTGGTGGACGAAAAGAAATCGACGAAGTTCGAAGTGGCGGGTTCCACATTTCCCAGGGCGACTTCCGCGTGCATTTCGGAATGGGCAAGGCCTCAAAGGCCGACCTGACAATCCGCTGGCCCGATGGCCCGGTGAGCAATGTGGAAACCATCCCGAACATCGATGCCAATCAGTGGATCGTCGTCCGCGAAGGCCGCGGAATCGTCGAACGGCATCCATTCACCCACGACGCTCCCTGACAGAGCGAGTCTTCGGGGGAGGATCTAAACGCCGACCGTGCCTGACAGATAAGTTGTTGGTCCAGATAGCAGACCTGTTCGCCGACTCCGACGTCCATGAACTCCGCGATTTCTGCGTAGGATGCGGATACCAAAGTGGAGATCATGCAAGACAGTACCAGGCACATTGCATTTGGCGCCAAACCTTGAAAAAACTTGTCCGTTCGACATAAACGTTAGACTCCGTTCAGGACAGGTGGGTTTAGCAATGAGATGTCTTAGTGCTGTATCCGAAGCGCCCCCCAAAGAGCATGCAACCGCGCACA
>JBAUCP010000226.1:0-3946 GCA_049677625.1 Occallatibacter sp.
AAACATGAGCGCAATATAAAGAACAAGGATCAGCGCAGAAAACGCTAGCGCCAAGGGATCTGATCCGGCCGCAATGCTGTATCTTCCGTCGGAGATCTCCTGGGTGATGCCGATCGTCCCCGAGCCGGACGCGAAAGGATAGAAATAACACGCAGCAACGACGGCGAGAAATACCCAGCGAAAGTGCTTTACGTTCATCTTTCCGACCAGCATACACCACTCTTGTCAATACCTTGGGTCGGAAACGCAAGTGGCCGGGCTAACTGGTTGCTGGCTCGTTAAGATGGTTGAAGTGTTAATTATGCCGTTGCTCGATCCCATCCCGTCGCCGGTCACGCACGCCGATTTCTCTGCGCTTGAGTGGGAGCCGCTGCTCGCGCTGGTGGCCGGCTTTAGCTCTTCATCCGTGGGCCGCGAGGCCATTCTCGCGCTTGTGCCTTCGGTCGATGAAGAATGGATTACGCGCCAGCACCGGCTCACTGGCGAACTGCGCTTGCTGCTCGAGGAACAGATCTCCATTCCGCTCGGCGGCCTCTTCGATCCCACGCAACTTGCCGCGAAGGCAAGAATTCCCGATGCGGCTCTTGAAGCGGCGGAACTGCAAGCCGTGGCGCGGCTGGCCAACGATGTGGCCGCATGGCAGGCGCTGCTGCGTGAGCCGCCGGCGCGCGTAGCCGGCCGGCTGCCGGGGCTTTCCGAGCTCTCGTCGCAGCTCACCATGAACCTGCGGCCGCTCGCTGAATCCATCGAGCGCAAGATTCAGCCCGACGGATCGCTGGCCGATGACGCTTCGCCTGAGCTGAATCGCATCCGCCGCGATCAGGAGCGCCAGCAACGGCTCATTGAAGAGAGCCTGCGCGCCGCGCTGCGCAAGCTATCGAGCGACGGCGCCACGCAGGACGACGTCATCACCATCCGCGGCGAGCGCTTTGTGATTCCTGTGCGCAGCGAGCTCAAGCGGCGCGTGAGCGGCGTGATTCACGGCGCCAGCTCGTCCGGCCAGACCGTGTATGTGGAACCGCTTGAAACCATCGAGCAGAATAACGAGCTCGTCCGCCTCATCGAAGAAGAACAGGCGGAGATTCACCGCATCTTCGTTGCTCTCACGCGCCAGGTCGGCAGCTGCGCGCTTGCGTTGGTCGAGGGCGCGCGCGTGCTCGCGCTTGTTGACAGCCTGCAGGCACGCGCACGTTTTGCCCGCGCTTACGATTGCGTTGCGCCGCATCTGACGCCCGATCGAACGAACCTCGAGGCCGCACGCCATCCGCTGCTCGAAAAGCGCCTGCGCGCAACCGGAGGGCAGATCGTTGCGTTGATGCTTGAGCTCACCGCGGACGAGCGCCAGCTCATCATCAGCGGGCCCAACACGGGCGGCAAAACAGTCGCGCTCAAAACCGTGGCCCTGCTGGCCATGATGGCGCAGGCCGGAGTGCCCGTTCCCGCCGCGTCCGCAAGCTTTCCGGTCTTCACCGCATTCCTTGCCGACATCGGCGATGCGCAGTCCATCGAGGCCGCGCTCTCCACTTTTTCCGCGCACATCACCAATCTCGATCGGCTGGCGCGGCTGGCCGACGCGCGTTCGCTGGTGCTGCTCGACGAGCTTGGCTCGGCTACCGATCCGGAAGAAGGCTCGGCGCTCGCCGTGGCCGTGGCCAGTTATTTTCTCAAGGCTGGCGCGTGGACGCTGATCTCCACGCATCACACTTCGCTCAAAGTTTACGCGGCCAATACGCCCGGTGTGCGCAACGCCGCGGCAGGCGTGGACGAGCGGACGCTTGCGCCCAACTACCAGTTGCGGCTCGGTGTACCCGGCGCGTCGGCTGGCATTCAGACCGCGGAGCGGCTGGGGCTGAATGCGGTCATCATTGCTGGCGCGCGTGAACGCATGGGCTCGCAGCAGGCCGATATTGCGCGCTTTCTCGACCGGCTGCACAACGAACTTGCGCAGCTTGAACAAGAGCGCAAATCTACGCGCGAGCAGCAGTACGCGCTAAATCAGGAACGCGCAAAACTCGCGCGCGAAGGCGATGTGGAGCTGCGCAATCGCGTGCGCGAGCTTGAAAACAAGCTCGCCTCGCTGCTCAAAGACTTCGAGTTTCAGATGCGCGAGAATGTACGCGCCATCGAGGACCGCGCCGCGCAGCAAAAATTGTCAAAAGAGGCTGAGCGCCGCATCAACCGCATGCGCCGCGAGTTCCAGGAGAGCTTCAACCAGACCGTCGTGGCGCACCGCACCGGCGCGGATCAGGGCGATGCCAACGCGCAGCCGCATGTGTTGAAGCACATCGCCGCCGGCGACCAGGTGCGCATCAAGTCGATGAATAAGATTGCGGTGGTGCAGCGCGAAATCGAGAAGGACCTCTTCGAAGTCGCACTGGGGCCGATCAAAATGCGCGTAAAACGCGACGACTGCTCCGCAGTCTCATCTCCTGGTCAGGAGCCTTCGGCGGGCCAGAAGGCGAATCCACTCGCCGCAGCGCGCCAGCAGAAGAACGTGCACGTCTCGGTGACCAGCGCCAACACCGACGACATGCGCATGGAGATCAACCTGATTGGCCGGACCGTGGACGAGGCCACGGAAGAGCTCGAAAAATATCTCGACCGCGCATTTCTGGCTGGTTTGCCGCGGGTGCGCGTGATTCACGGCCACGGAGCGGGGATTTTGCGGCGCGGCGTGCGCGAATTTTTGAAGGGGCATCCGCATGTGGCTGGTGTAGCTGAGGCTCCGCAGAACGAAGGTGGGCAGGGTGCGACGCTAGTGGAATTGCGCCAGTAGAGGAAGAGATTCTTTACATTTTGATGACAGTCAAAGCGTAGCCGGGATGATAATGATAGCTATATCGTCCATGGAGGACCCATGAGGAAACAGGCTTTGATATTGATGTTGTCTGCGGCGGCAGTCGCGCTGCCTGCGCAACAGAAGAGCATTTACGACTTTACGATCAGCTCGATTGACGGGCAGCAGGTAAGTCTCGACAGTTACAAAGGCAAAGTGGTGCTGCTGGTGAATGTAGCCAGCAAGTGCGGTTTCACTCCGCAGTATGCCGGGCTCGAGGCGGTGTATGAAAAGTACAAGGACCGCGGGCTGGTGATCGTAGGCGTTCCGGCTAATAACTTTGCCCAGCAGGAGCCGGGCACGAACGAAGAGATCAAGACCTTCTGCACCAGGAAGTACAACGTAAGCTTTCCCATGATGTCGAAGGTGTCGGTGAAGGGCGACGACGAAACGCCGCTCTACCACTTCCTGACGGACTCTGCCACCGACCCGCAGTTCGCGGGAGACATCAAGTGGAACTTTACGAAATTTCTCTTCGACCGCAACGGCAAGCCGGTGGCGCGGTTTGAGCCCGCCACAACGCCGGACTCGCCGCAGGTAACGTCGGCAATCGAATCGGCTCTGGGCCAGTAGTCCTGACGGTTGGTTCGGGTTTGTGCTTTCCCAGGTCTCAGAAGCGAGACCTGGGGCACCCGGCCTAAGAGGATGCCGACCGGATTCGCCTATAGCAAATGATTACGCAAAGGGCGATTCCACCCAGAAATCCGCTTCCGTACGAAGCGTTATGTGCCCACCAGTCGGCAAGAAATCTTCTGTGCCGCGCGACCGGAATGAGGTTGTAAAATGCCGCCGGCATTGTGCCTTTGAAATATCCGATTGTACCGAACAGCATCGCGCAAAAGGCCATGACAAGAAGCAAGCGAAATACCATGGGACTTAGGTCGTGGGCCGTAAGCTTCGCTCGAGAGCCGATACGCGAAGAGATGGCGAGTAGCGTTCCTATAATTGCTCCAGCCCACCAAGTTGCTATGATGCCCCATCCAATTGCAAGCAAAGTCGGAGATTGGGTGGCGAACACTGGTGGATGGAATACGGTGAAATATTCAAGACAGATTCGAGCCGTGATTTGATCATGGACGATGCCATACACGACTACAGCCACGATACAGC
>JBAUCP010000227.1:0-3969 GCA_049677625.1 Occallatibacter sp.
CCCGCAACACCTTGATTTGGGCAGCAATCATAGTATTAAGGCACTCTTCTGCATAAGAGTGTCTATAATCCTCATCGCGAAACTCGGCGCGTAATTTATCAACCAACTCGCTCATGCAGCACCCTCCTTCGCATGTCTTTGATTAAGCACTCGCGCATCCGCGATGCTAATAGCGGTGCGCCCAACGGAACGTAATCATCGGACACTTCGAATGCACCACACAAAAGAGTGAAAGCCTCTTCGCCGCGTCCCGGACCTTCGCAAAGCAATGGCCGCAGTTGAACTTTGCCATGTATTTTCAATTTGAAAATCGAGGGCATCCCTGTCGGCGAGAGAATTCCCGGTATCAGCCCTGGTCCATGCATAGCCAGCGAATCCAGTCGCTGATTCAGCTTTGCGAGTTCCTTCTTTTGAAGCCGGGCAGACCACGCCTTGATCAGGTTCCCATCTTCCGGATCGACGTAATCGAAGATCGTCCACTTAGCCATCGTATCACAAAAATATTATCTTCCTCTTTGATTTCACTATAACATTTTTATTATATCATTCTCATCATGAATCGGCTCGCCGTAGAGAAACGCGTACAAGTGCTTGGTGCTCCAGTAGAAGGTAGCAGCATCAACTCAATAGTCCGCATCACGGGTGTCGCCAAGCATACCATTCTTAAAATGCTAGAAGATATGTGGCCAATCCCGAGACATATAACCGAAGACCTGACCTTTATCGCTTTGAGACTTAGCGACCTCAAGCCGATGGTCGGATACCAGCGCGATAGAACATTTCACATCATTTGGTTCGACTGCGGTTTCGACCTCTACGACCATGGCTGATTTTCAAACTGAGCCACTACCCCGGACCCGCCGATTGGCGCCCGATACCCATCCCCGGTTACACTTGATCCATGCATGTCCACGCGGCGCCCGCGGGACCGGGCACAAAAAGGACGTCGACCGTACTGCGCATCTCGCTCGCGGCCACGCTGGCTTACGTCGTGGTCACCTTCGTCGCCGGGATGCACGCCCACTCGCTGGCCCTGCTGTCTGAGGCGGGCCACAACGTCTCCGATTTCCTGGCCCTCCTGCTCAGCTTTGCCGCGGTTTACTTTCAGTCGCGCCCGGCAGACGACTCGAAGACCTTTGGCTACCAGCGCGCCGGCGTGCTGGCGGCCTTCGTCAATGCCGCCACGCTCATCGTCATCTCCCTCTGGATCGGCGTGGAAGCCGTGCACCGGCTCTCGTATCCGGTCGCCGTGCAGCCCAGGCTGATGATGATTGTGGCTGCGGCCGGCGTGGTGATGAACGGCGTGATCGCCGCGCTGCTGTGGGGCGTGGCGCGCGACGTCAACCTGCGCTCCGCCTTCCTGCACATGGCCGGAGACACGCTTTCCACCGCCGCGGTCATCGCCGGCGGCGCGGGCATTTTGTTCACCGGGCAATATTGGATCGATCCGGTCCTGTCGCTGGTGATTGCCGCGCTCATTCTCTGGTCCAGCGTGGGCATCGTGCGCGAAACCCTCAACATTTTGCTCGAAGGCACGCCGCGCGATTGTTCTCTCATCGAGATCCGCTCCGGCATGGAAGCGGTCGAGGGCGTCATCAACGTTCACGATCTGCACATCTGGAGCCTCGGCTCGCACTCGCGCGCGATGGCCTGCCACGTGACCATCGCCGACATTCCGCCCTCCGAGAGCGCGTGCATCCTGGGCGAGCTCAACCATCTGCTGCGCGATCACTTCCAGATCAGCCACACGACCATCCAGTTTGAGCACATCGGCTGCGGCGAGCTGGTGCGCTGCGTTGTGCCTCCGGAGCAGATGGCGTCCGGCGGCCATGAGCATCATCACGGGCACGTGCATTAACCTCATCCAGAGGGGTTCCCCACTTGCATCTTCCTCGCCTTCGCCCAGCGGCCTTGTTCTGCGCCCCGCTTCTCGCCGTTTCCTGCGCCGCTTTGCATGCTGCCCAGTCAGCTCCGTCCACCCAAACGCTCGATCCACTCGCGGGCGAATACGCAGATCCCGCCGAGCCCGATACGCCGCTCGACATTTATGTGCAGGGTGGCAAGCTCATGGTCGAGTCGGAGCGCTTTCTCCCCAACGCGCTCACGGCCGAATCGGCCACGAAGTTCGCGATCGTTGGCTCCAAAGACACGCTCCAATTCACGCTGGACAGTGCTGGCCGCGGCTCGACAGTGGTCTCCTCCGCCACTCCCACCATCCTTTATCTGCGCACCGGCGATCCGGTCCGCCACGTCTTCCACGACTACCAGCGCACTGAGGTCATGATCCCCATGCGCGATGGCGTCAAGCTCCACGCCGTGATTCTCAAGCCCACAGACGTCGCCACGCCGCTGCCGTTCCTCATGCAGCGCACGCCCTACGGAGTAGACGGAACCACAGGCGCCTCGTTCTTCGCGCAGCGGCCGGAGCTGGCAAGCGCCGGCTACATCTACGTGGCCGAGGACATTCGCGGACGCTTCAAGAGCCAGGGCAAGTTCGTCATGATGCGCCCGCTCGCCGATCACAGCAACCCGAATGCCATCGACGAGAGCACCGACACCTATGACACCGTGGCCTGGCTGCTCAAGAACGTGCCCGGCAACAACGGCCGCGTGGGCGTGGTGGGCACCAGCTACCCTGGCTTTCTGGCCATGATGGCCGGCATCGATCCCCATCCGGCGGTGAAAGCCATCTCGCCCCAGGCGCCCATGATCGATGTGTGGAAGGGCGACGACTTCTTTCACAACGGCGCATTCCGCCAGGGCTACGGCTACGACTACGTGTTCATGATGGAGTCGAGTAAAGAGAACTCCGACGTCCGCTACGGCAAAGACAAGAACGGCGACCCGGTGGATGGCTTCAACTACTTCCTCGAGCGCGGCTCCTTCGCGCAGGATGTGAAGCAATCGGGATCCAAGCTGCTGCCCACCTGGAAGCTCTTTCTCAACCATCCCGCCTATGACGGCAACTGGAGCTCGCGCGCCGTGGAGCAATGGCTGAACCAGGTCACCGTACCCACACTCACCGTGGGCGGCTACTACGACCAGGAAGACATGTGGGGACCGCAGCAGGAGTACGCCAGGCTCGAGCCGCACGACACGCAGCACGAAAATTTTCTCGTCCTCGGCCCCTGGCGGCATGGTTCGTGGAATTCGTCCGCGCGCTATCTCGGGGATCTCCAATACGGCGAGCCCATCGGCAAGGAATTCCGCTCCCAGATTGAAGCCAGGTTCTTCGCGCACTATCTCAAGGATGAGCCGGGAACCAACGCCTCGGGCTTCGATCTCGAAGATACGGCCAGCTTCCAGACCGGCTCGAACACCTGGAAGCGTTACGCGCACTTTCCGCCGGCGCTATCGAAGCCCACCAGCCTTTATCTCCAGGGCAATGGGCTGCTGAGCTGGAGCGCGTCCACCGGCAACGCCACAAGCAGCTACGTGAGCGATCCCGCCAATCCGGTTCCCTACCGTCACCGGCCCATCCAGCCCACTTACGGCACAGGCTCCGAGTGGTACAACTGGCTCACCGAAGATCAGCGCTTCGTCACCGGCCGCACGGACGTAGCAGTGTGGAAGCTGCCCGTGCTCACCCACGATGTAACGCTGACCGGCGAGGTCGTCGCCGACATCTACGCCGCAACCACCGGCACCGACAACGACATGGTGGTCAAGCTGATCGACGAATACCCCGCCGACGATCCAGACGCAAAGATGCGCGGCTACCAGTTGCTCACCAACGCCGAGATCTTTCGAGGCCGCTATCTCTCGAGCTTCACAACGCCCCAGCCCATCAAGGCCGGCGACATCCGCGAGTACAAATTCTCGCTCCACGACGTGGACCACGTCTTCAAGGCCGGCCACACCGTCATGGTCGAGATTCAGAGCACATGGTTCCCGCTCTACGACCGCAATCCCCAAACCTTCGTGCCCGACATCATGAAAGCCAAACCCGAAGACTTTAAGCCTGCGACG
>JBAUCP010000228.1:0-3818 GCA_049677625.1 Occallatibacter sp.
GTTTTGATTCGTGTGCTTTTGGAATAGGGCTTTTCAGTTACGGCTGGGAAAAGAACGAACAAGACCACCAAGCCCGTTAGTTTTCATTATGATCCGATTGCTGACTCGAAATCCAGTCTTGAATCCCGAAGGAGGCAGGCTGCCCAGTCTTCCCGCTGGAGCGGTTCTCCGTCCGGCTGGCAGCCGATCCCATTCCGGCTGTGATTCGATGCCCGGCCGTCCGCACAAGGCGCGTCCTGCCGGGTGGCTCCAGGCGGGCATCTTCGCATTCGTCATAATGACGGTCGCCACAGTCTACGTGCCGGCCGAGGCTCCCGCCGGAGAGTCGATTGACCAGGCAATGCAGCAGGGCGCCCAGGCGATGACCTCGGGTGACTTTGCCGCGGCAGTAACCGCTTACTCAGCCGTGTCCCATCAGCAGCCTGACTTTGCCGAAGGCCACTTTAACCTGGGACTTGCACTTTTTCAGAGCGGACGGATGGAGGAAGCGCGGCCGGAGTTGGCCAAGGCGTTGGCACTGAAACCCGGTCTGCGCGGCGCCAGCCTCTTCCTCGGCCTCGTCGACTATCGCGAGAACCGGTTCAAGGACGCCGAGACGCGTTTCGAACGGGAGACTGCTCTCGACTCCCACAACGCCAAGGCTTTCATGTGGCTGGGGGTCTGCCGGTTGGCTGAGGACGACCCGCAGGCAGCGATCGCGCCGCTGGACAAGGCATATGCGCTCGATCCGCACGATGTCGATATCCTGTACCACCGCGGGCGCGCCTATTATCTGGTGGCTAATGCGTCCTACGCCACCATGTTTCAACTCAACCAGGACTCAGTTCGCGTGCACCAGGTACTGGCGGAGGCTTACGCGCAGGCAACCCGCAATCAGCAGGCCATTGCCGAGCTTGAGCTTGCGGTTAAGATCGCACCCCACCAGCCGGGACTCCACGAAGAACTGGCCGACCAGTACTGGGTAGTAGGCGATCTCGACAAAGCAACTGCCGCTTACCGCGAAGAGCTATCTATTGATGCGTATGCGACCTCATCGAAATACAAACTGGGCAGCCTGCTGGTGCTGAGCCAGAATCCCACTGAGGGCATGGGCCTGCTGCGTGATGCTTTGCATGCCGACCCATCGCTTACCGATGCGCACTATTACCTCGGTGTGGGACTTGTAGCTAACCACCGGCTCAATGATGCGATAGGTGAGTTCAACCAGGCTATTTCAGCTGACCCGAAGAACGATCGCGCCATCAGCGCCTGGTTCAGGCTGGCGCAGGCCTACCGAAAGCTTCATGAGAACGGCGAGGCCCAAGCCGCAATGCAGAATTTTTTGCGGCTAAGGGCCGAGAGCAAGGCAGTTCAGGATGACCGCGCAGCCCGGATCGCGCGCAAGCGGACGGAACTTCCAGTTGAGGATCCCGATCGCGCTGATATTGCGGGAGGAGCGGGGTAAGAGTTTCTCAAGCTGAGGCGCGGCAGCCGCACACACCTGGATCAGACGCGCTGCAATGCAGGGGAAGAGGTGTGAAGTGCGGAATAGGACCGGGAGCAAAGGCGTTTTCAGGTAAGCGTTTACTCAGGAGAGACAATTATGATCGCAGCAAGCACTGAGTGCGTGATGGTGGCGCGGAGCCGGGCAAAAATGCCGGCGTTCGCACCTTTGGGAGTCTGGCTGGCGCTTTTGATCGCAGTTTTCTGGTTCGCGGCACCTGCCTCAGCTCAGCTCGATAGCGGCTCGATCTCCGGCACGATCCTCGATCCCACGGGTAAAGTGGTATCGACAGCGTTGGTGACTATCCGGGGTATCGACACAGGGACAATCCACTCGGCCGTCAGCTCGTCCACTGGCAGTTATGGCTTTCTCCTGGTGCGGCCGGGACGGTACGACCTTTCAGTGTCTGCACCTGGATTCAAAGCGACGGTCAACCGCGGTGTTGTTGTTGCTGTGGGAACGGCAACAACTGTCGACGTCACGCTCACGGTGGGCGCGACGAATGAAACCGTCAGCGTGGTGGCCAACGATCAGACGCTGGAACTGGATTCGTCGACCATCGACGACTCCATACAGCCCGAACAAGTGGACAAGCTTCCGCTCACAGTGAGCGGCTGGCGTTCGCTGGAGACGCTGGAAAACCTGGTGCCGGGTGTGGTAGGCGTTGGCGTTGCCGGTGCAGCCGACACCATCAAGATCAACGGCGGTCAGGAAGAAGGAACCGACTTTCTGATCGATGGCATTACCACCAACCGCCAGGAGAATGGTTCGGGTAGCTTTGGCATTCTGTCGCCCTCGGTGGACGCGGTAAACGAGTTCCACATCAGCATTGCCAGCCTGCCCATTGAAGAGGGCAATACCACGGGCGGTCTGGCCAACTACAACACCAAGGGCGGCACCAACGACTTTCACGGATCGGTGTACGAGTTTTTCAAGAACGCGGGGCTCGACGCCAACAACTGGTTCGACAACGGCTACATCGCGCAACAGGGCAACACCGCGGCTGCGCAAGCGCAATACAAGCGCCCCACCGACACCAAGAATGACTACGGCGGCAACATGGGCGGCCCAATTCTCATTCCGAAACTCTATAACGGCAGGAACAGGAGTTTCTTCTTCTTCAACTGGGAACAGTGGCGCCAGAATTACGGCGGCACAATCACCAGCCAGTTGCCGACGCCTGCCGAACTGGGCGCAGATGGGCAATACTTCGATTTCTCGTCGCTGTTGGGCGGAACTCTGGGAACATCGCCTTGTGGCGAGACGGTCTACGCGGGAGAGATCTTTGATCCGCAATACGACAACACAACCGTGCCCTGCCGCTATGCCGGCTTCGGCCAGACCGTAACCGGTGGGCCGGGTGCCTACGTCGCAACCGGCGCTCCTACCAATAAAATCCCCATCGGCCGTGCAAGCGCGGTGGCCAAGAACATTATCAACACCTACCTGATGCCGCTGGCGCGGCAGGAAGTGTCTGGCAACAGCTCGTACGACTATGCCTATCGCAGTCCTGGCACGGTCACCAACACGGCCTACAGCATCCGTATCGACGAGAGCATTGGCTCCAAAAACAAGGTGTGGGGATTCTGGAGCTCGCGTGAGAACACCGACTCCGGCGGCAACTCCAATATGCCTCCTCCGATCCAAACCTGCTGCGGAACAGTCAACCAACTGGGCAAGCTCGTCAGGGCAGGATGGGACTGGATCATTACACCGAGCCTGTTCAACTCGCTGACGGTGGGTGGCAACCGCTCGGCCAACATCAATAAGTCGAAGGCCTCGCAGATGGGAACGGACTGGGATCAAAAGCTGAATATTCCCAATGGATTCAGCAATGATTTTCCAGTGTTTGAGTTCTACGGCAATACCTTCGGCAGCCTGGGACAGCAGGAAGACTCGACCGATACCGACAACGTTGTTGCGCTCAGCGATATCCTCCACTGGCAGCGGGGCGCGCACAGCTTTGTGCTGGGCGGCGAGGGTCAATATCACCAGTATTCGTGGGTGAGTCGCATTGGCGGCACGTGCAGCGGCAACGCCGGCTGTCTCCAGTTCTGGGATAACCAGACGGCCTCTGATGAGGACTTCTGGGGCCAAGACGGCAACTCGTTCGCAGCTTTCGAGATTGGCGAAACCGGCTCAGCCATCAACCTCAACGACCTGCACGCCCCGCGCTGGATCATGCACGACGTGGCACTGTTTGCGGGTGATACATGGAAGGTGCAGCCGAACCTGACCATCAATCTCGCGCTGCGCTGGGGGTACGACACACCGCGGCGCGAAGCCGATGGCGACACCGCGATATGGGATCCGACCTTGCCCGATGCGGCAACCC
>JBAUCP010000229.1:0-5201 GCA_049677625.1 Occallatibacter sp.
TGGCGCGGCCACGGCCACGCGCACGAGAGCCCGCGCGTGATGACCGCACCGCTCGCGATCCTGGCCTTCTTCGCCATCGCCCTCGGAGCCATCGGAACGCCGGCGTGGCCGTGGTTCCACGCATTTCTTGAGGGCCGCGCAACGAACTTCGATCTCCATGGCTTCGCCGAGCCCGGTTTGATGCTGCTCATGGCCACTTCGTCCCTGGTTGTGTTCCTCGGCCTGGGACTCGGCTGGCTGCTTTATGGCAACAAGTCGCCGCAGTCCGAGGAACCCGATGCGCTCGAAAAAGCTGTGCCCTGGATATGGGCCGCGCTGCGCGACCGGCTC
Organism: Occallatibacter sp.; assembly: GCA_049677625.1. Taxonomy (GTDB): domain Bacteria; phylum Acidobacteriota; class Terriglobia; order Terriglobales; family Acidobacteriaceae; genus Telmatobacter. The sequence goes on from JBAUCP010000229.1 coordinate 331, forward strand.
TATGTTGACGAGTTCTACGGCGCGACCTTCATCGCGTTTTACGCGTGGTGGGCGCGCGTGGCTGACTGGCTCGACCGCCGCGTGTGGGGCGGCATTGTGGCTGCTGTCGCGTGGCTCTTCGGGCTGTGGGCGCACCTAAATCGGCGCATTGACACTCACTGGGTCGACGGCAGCTTCGACAAAACCTGCGAAGAGCTCTCGACCGGCGGCGGCCTGCTGGCGCGCGCGCAGAACGGCCGCGTGCAGATTTATCTGCGCGTGCTGGCTGTGGCTGTCATAGCGCTCGCCGCAATCCTCATCTGGAGCAGCCGGCCATGAGTGGAGTTCCGATTCTCACGCTGCTCACCGCGCTGCCGCTGGTCGGCGCGGCCATCGCGCTTTTTTCAGGCAAGCATGGGCGCGGCGTTGCGCTCTTTACCACGCTCATCAGCCTCGCGCTTGCGCTCGTCGTCTGGACGCGCCTGCCCTCAGACGGAAGCATCGGGATGGTCGAGCTTCATGCGTGGGCGCCTTCGCTCGGCATCGAGTATCACCTTGGCGTAGACGGCCTGGGTGCGCTGATGCTGGTTCTCTCGGCTATCGTCACGCTCATGTCGGTCGACGCGGCGCATCGCGTGCATCATCAGCCGGGGCTCTATTACGCGCTGGTGCTTGTGCTCGAGGCGGGACTGTTCGGCTCGTTCACCGCGCTCAATTTCTTTCATTGGTTTCTCTTCTGGGAGCTGAGCCTGATTCCGGCGTTCTTCCTCATCAAGCTGTGGGGTGGGCCCAGGCGCGGCCCGGCGGCCACGCAGTTCTTCGTCTATACCATGGCCGGCTCGGTGGCGCTGCTGCTCTCGTTCCTGGCCGTATTTCTTTCAACCGGCAGCATGGACTTCGGCCAACTGACCGCGATGGCGCAAGACGGCACGCTGGCGCAGATGGTTACAGCGCACCTGGGAGCAGCGATGCCGTGGCTTGCTATCGGCGTGCTCGCAGGATTCGCAGTCAAAGTTCCTCTGATCCCGTTTCACACCTGGCTGCCCGCCGCATACGCTGAGGCGCCATCGCCTGTGACGATGCTGCTCACCGGCGCGATGTCCAAGATGGGCGTCTACGGACTGCTGCGCATCGCCATCCCCATCTTCGGCCCGCAGATTGCCGCCATGCGCACGCCGCTGCTGGTGCTTGCCGTTGCTACAGTAGTGATGGGCGCGTGGGCCGCTGCCGCGCAGAAAGACCTGAAGCGCATCTTTGCGTATTCGTCAGTGAATCACCTCGGCTACTGTCTGCTCGGCATCTTCGCGCTTGCGATTCCATCGAGCGGCGCAGCGGCGTCCACATCGATCGCGGCCAGCCAGGCCGCGGCGCTCAACGGCGTCATCCTGCAAATGTTCAATCACGGCCTCACGGCGGCAGCACTGTTCTGGTTTATCGCCATGATGCAGATGCGCTCCGGCGGCCTGCGCGGCCTTGAGGACTTTGGCGGGCTGCGCAAGCCCGCGCCGGTCTTCGCCGGGCTCATGGGCATCGCGCTCTTTTCCTCGCTCGGATTGCCGGGCCTCAACGGCTTCGTGGGTGAGTTTCTCATCTTCCGCGGCGTTTTTCCCTTGTCTTGGATCAGCGCAACGGTATCGGTGCTTGGTTTGCTGGTCACCGCAGCGGTCATCCTCACCGTGATTCAAAAAGTCTTTACTGGCCCCGTGCCGGAGCGCTGGGCCAGCTTCCCCGATCTGCACGCGAGCGAGCGGCTGGCCCTGGCGCCGGTCATCGGGCTCATGCTGCTGCTCGGCCTTGTGCCTCAGCTGATTGTGGACACCATCAATCCCACAGTCCAGAACCTGCTGGCGCACTGGAGATTTTAATGCTTTCGTGGACGATCTACATTTCGTTTGCCGGCGCCCTGCTGCAGGCTCTGTTGCCTAAGGGCCGCAATGCGCTGGCGCGCTGGCTGGCGCTCGCCGTCGCGGTTGCCGGGCTGGTGCTGGCCATTGCCGGTTTCGCCGCCGGCATGGGGCAGGGAACCACGGTGATTGTGGATGCGGCATGGGTGCCCTCGATGGGCATTCATTACATGCTCGCGGCCGATGGCATCAGCCGCGTGCTGGTTCTGCTTACCGGGCTTGCCTCGGTGGCCGGCGTTCTGTTCAGTTGGAACATCGAGCTGCGCACCAATCAGTTCTTTGCCTTCTATCTTGCGCTCATCGGCGGCGTCTACGGCGTCTTTCTGAGCTTCGATCTCTTCCTGCTCTTTGTCTTCTACGAAATCGCGATCGTACCCAAGTATTTCCTCATCGCCATCTGGGGTTCCACGCGGCGCGAATATGGCGCCATGAAGCTGGCGCTCTACTCGTTCGTAGGCTCGGCGATGGTGCTCATCGGTTTGCTTGCGGCTTACGCGGCGTCAGGCAGCCATTCAACGGCGCTCATCGATCTGGCGCATGCCGGCCTTCCCGTGCACTTCCAGATGTGGTGCTTCCCGCTGGTCTTCACCGGCTTTGCGATTCTTGCCGGCATGTGGCCGTTTCACACCTGGGCGCCAACCGGCCACGTGGCCGCGCCCACGGCTGCGTCCATGCTGCTGGCCGGCGTGGTGATGAAGCTGGGCGCATACGGCTGCCTGCGCGTGGGCATTGCGCTCTTTCCGCACGGTCTTGACCCATGGGGATTCTCGTTCATGGGCCTCGGCTCGTGGCGCGACGTCTTTGCGCTGCTCGCCGTGATTGGCATTGTCTACGGCGCGCTGGTAGCACTGGCGCAGTCGGACTTCAAATTCGTCATCGGCTACTCCAGCGTGAGCCACATGGGTTTTGTGCTGCTCGGCCTGATGACGCTGAACCAGATCGGACTGGACGGCGCGGTGCTGCAGATGTTCTCGCATGGCGTGATCGCCGGGCTGCTCTTCGCGATTGTGGGCCGCATCGTCTATGAGCGCACGCACACGCGCCAACTGGCCGAGCTTGAAACCATGCACCTAGCCAAACGCCTGCCCTTTGCCGCGTGGGCCTTTGTCATTGCCGGCATTGCGTCAATGGGGCTGCCCGGCTTTTCGGGTTTCGTCGCCGAGCTGCAGGTGCTGGTCGGCTCCTGGAGGGTCAATCCCTGGTGGACCGCCGCTGCCGGCGTCGGCATCGTCATCGGCGTGGCGTACACGTGGCGCGCACTGCAGAAGGCCTTCTTTACCGACCTGACGCCGACCGCGCATGCGCTTGAGGACGAGCATGCGCACCCATTTGCGCCCATCACCTGGCCGGAGATTGCCGGCGTTGTGCTGCTGGGTGCGGCTACGCTTGCAGTGGGCCTCTATCCGCGCATTCTTCTTGATTCGATCGAGCCAGCGGTAAGGGCGCTGCTCGCGGGAGGAGTGCAATGAACTACGCAGAGCTCTTCCGCGTTACGCTGCCTGAAACCTTGCTTGAAGTTGCCGCGCTGCTGGTGCTGGTGGCCGATCTTGGATTTCTGCGCAACGCCGCTCTCAAGACACGCACGGTTGCGGCTTCGCTCGTGGGCGTTGCGGGCTGCGCGGTGGCGCTGTGGGCTGTCTCGTTCGCCGGCGCATCGGGCTTGAGCGCCGGCAGCGATGTTCTGCTCGCAGCGGGCGGATCGGCCGCAGTGGCGGAGGTGGGAATCCTGGTTCTTACCGCCATCACGCTTCTGCTGCTCATCGATTCCGGGTTCACGCGCCACGCAGGCGAATACGTAGCCGTGGTGCTCATGTCCGCGGCCGGCGGATTGCTCATTGCCGCAGCGCAGGATCTGCTGGTCATCTTCATCGGGCTGGAGTTGCTGAGCCTGGGGCTCTACATCCTCACCGCGTTCGCCAAGAAATCCGGCAAGAGCGCTGAAGCGGCCATCAAGTATTACCTCTTCGGCGGCATGTCGGCCGCGTTTCTGCTCTTCGGCTTCAGTTATCTCTACGGCCTCTCCGGTTCGACGTCTCTGCCCAAGGTTGTCCTCGGGACTTATTTTGCATCGGCTAACGGCGGATCACCGTTGCTCTTCGCGGCGCTCGTGATGGTTGCTGCCGGACTTGGCTTCAAGGTTGCCGCGGTTCCGTTCCATCTGTGGGCGCCGGATACCTATGAAGGTGCACCGGCACCAGCGGCGGCATTTATCGCGTCGGTATCGAAGGTAGCCAGCTTTGCGCTGCTGATCTCAATCAGCTACACGATTCTCTGGTTTCCTAAGAGCCTTCACATGACGGGCCACGTAACGCTTACCATGCTTCCTGCAAGTGCCCCGCGCCCGCACTACACTCCCGGATTTGTTACCGCGTGGCCGCTGATTCTCATGGTTCTTTCCGTTGCCTCAATGGTCTTGGGCAACCTGGCCGCGCTGGCACAGGTCAGCGTGCGTCGCCTGCTTGCTTACTCCGCCATCGCGCACGCCGGCTACATTTTGCTCGGCCTCGCGTTTTTCTCCTGGTCCAATGCGAGCGCCAGCGCAATTCTTTACTACATCCTCACCTACGGCCTTACCACCGTCGGAGCCTTCGGCGTCATCTCCGTTGTCGAGCGTGCCACAGGCAGCGACCGCCTCGACTCCTTCCTCGGCCTGCACAAGCGCAACCCGCTGCTGGCTGCGGTGACGCTGGTGCTGTTTCTTTCGCTGGCAGGCATTCCGCCGCTGGTGGGGTTCTGGGCCAAGTTCAATTTGTTCGTGGCCGTGCTTGGACTGGGATACCACTTCTCGCTTACGTCGTTGCAGACAACCCCTCTGGCGCTCGTTGCACTGGCCGTCGCATTCAGCGCCGTCTCGCTTTACTACTATTTGCAGGTGCTCAAGCGCGCGTACGTGATGCCGGCGACCGACGAGTCACCAATCCGTGTGCACCCCGTCACGCTTTGGGTTCTGCTTGCGATCGCCACCGCGGTGGTGGTAATGGGCTGCTT
>JBAUCP010000230.1:0-3111 GCA_049677625.1 Occallatibacter sp.
GTGTGCGTGGTCTCAGCGTTGGCGAGGTTGGCGGATGTAACCTCGGCGCGCTGTCTTTCCGCAGACAGTGCCGATGCGCTGATGCTCATCATGTCGAAGATTCCCATGACCGGTTTCCTTCCTAATCCTTGATCGCCGTGAGCAACTCGTGAAACTCTTCCTTGATCAGTTGCACGCCCATCTGGTACTGAAGCTGGGTTTCGGACATCATCATGCTTTCGCGGTCGATGTTCACGTTGTTGCCGTCAGGGCGTTCCGGCAGATTGTCCACATTCACGCTGGCTGGCTGAAGCCGCATGTCTCCGCTCTGGTCTATCACCTGCTGCATTGCGGTCTGAAAATCGATGTCCTTGGTGTGATAGCCGGGCGTGTCCACGTTGGCCATGTTGGAAGTCACCAACTGCTGCCGGTCAGTCGCCACCTGCAGGTACCCCTGCAGCACCTGGAGTAATGGAGTCGTCGCCATCTACGCGTACCTCCTTGGCGGAAGCCCATATTCGCGGATCTTGTTGCGCAGCGTGCGCAGGCTGATGCCGAGCATCTCCGCGGCGTGAGTCCGATTTCCATCCGTCAGCGCCAGCGTATTTTCAAGGTGCTGCTTCTCCATCTCGCGGATCGGTCTGCCCGCCACGGCGGGTGGCGCAACCGGCGCCGGCGCGGCCTTCCGCGCGTTTGACCCGGTTTGGAATTCGGCATCGAAGCAGCGCGCGTCAATCTCCAGCGTGCCGCTCAGCGTGATCACGCGGCGCATGAAGTTGGCCAGCTCGCGCACGTTGCCCGGCCAGGAGTGCGACTGCAGACGCTCAAGGAAGTCCGGATGCAGCCGTGGCACGCCCATCCGCCGCTGGGCCGCGAACTGCTCCGCGAAGTGCCAGGCAAGAACCGGAATATCGTCGCGCCTTTCGCGCAGCGCCGGAAGTGACAGCGGAATGACGTTGAGCCGGTAGTAAAGGTCGGCGCGAAACTGTCCGCGCTCCACCATCTCGGCCAGCGAAACATTGGTTGTGGCCACCACGCGAATGTCCACGTGCACCGAGCGCCCCTCGCCGAGCCGTTCAAACTCGCGCTCCTGCAGGGCGCGCAGCAGCTTGGGCTGCAGATTGAGCGGCATCTCGCCGATCTCATCGAGCAGGATGGTGCCTCCGTCTGCCATCTCGAACTTGCCCGGACGCGCTGCCACCGCGCCGGTGAATGCGCCGCGCCCATGACCGAACAGCTCGCTTTCCAGCAGAGTCTCGGGAACGGCCGCGCAGTTGACCGCCACGAATGGCTTACCGCTCCGGTCGCTCGCATCGTGAATGAACCTGGCCAGCAGCTCTTTGCCGGTGCCGCTCTCGGCTTCAACCAGCACATCGGCGCCGGTGCTGGCCGCGGCGCGGGCGCGCTGCAGAGCGCGCAGCAGCAGCGGCGATCTGCCCACGATGTCGCCGCCCGCGGTTTCGATCTCAACCGTGATCTGCCTGGCGCGCTGCATCACCTGGGCGGCGGCTGCCTGCAAGCGCTCGAAGGGGATCGGCTTGGTCACGTAATCCAGTGCGCCATCGCGCATTGCACTCACCGCATCGGGCACCGAGCCGTATGCGGTGAGCAGAATCACCGCGGTCGAGGGCGACGAGCTGCGCGCTGCGCGCATTACTTCCATGCCGCTGCCGTCCGGCATGCGCATGTCCGTCACCACCAGATCGAATTCGCGGCCCTGCAGGTTGCGGATCGCCTCACGCACGCCGGACGCCGTCTCCACACGCCAGCCATGGCGAAGAAAATTGGCGCGCAGAGCAGTTCGAATGCCGGGCTCATCATCCACAACCATCACCGAAGATTCTGTAGTTGTCGTCATAGTGCTGGAAACTCCAGTCGGAAGTTACTGCCTTCTTTCAGCCGGCTCGATACGTCTATCGTTCCGCCATGCTGCGCCATCAGCCGTTTGCAAACCGCCAGGCCAAGACCCGGCGTTTCGCCGGTGCCGCTGAATCCGGCCTCGAACAGGCGGCCAATCTGCTCATGGGAGATGCCGCAGCCCGTGTCTTCGACATCGACAACGGCCAGGCTCCTGTCCGCGCGTATTTCGTGCAGTGCAGACACATTCACGCTTCCGCCCGCCGACGTGTGCCGGATCGCGTTGCAGATCAGGTTCAGGATGATCTGGCGGATTCCATCCTCGTTGCCGCGAATCGTCAGCGCGCTTGCGCCCGGTGAAAAGGTGAGCGCCACATTGGCCTGCTCGGCGATAGGCCGCACAAACTCCACGCCGCCCTGCACGCAGGCAATCAGGTCGAGCTCCACGAATCGCGGTGTTCCCTCGCCGTTCAAGCTCAGCACATTGTTCACCGTGCCGGAGAGCGTGCGAATACCCGCGCGGAGATGTGCAATCCACTGCGGATTGGCGCCGCGGTCTTCCGCGATGAGCCCCGCAAACAGTTCCAGGCTGGCTAATGGATTTCTAATTTCGTGCGCCAGGATCGATGAGATCTCGGCGAGAGTGGTCGCGCGCCGTGCGGCTTCACGCTCCAGCTCCGCCTGCTTGCTTGCCGTGATGTCTCTCAGAATCCAGATGCTGCGCAGCGGAGCAGTCGCCGATTCCTGCTTCTGCGGCAGGCAGATGAGCTCGCGCTTGCCAATCTCCAGCCAGCGCTTTCCGGTCTCCGTTGTCATCGAGATCTCGGTGTCACGCTGTCCGTCGGCCGTCGCCAGCGCTTCAAAGTTGATGCGGCTTGCGGCCGAGAGACTGCGCAGCGTGGTCACGTGAATCGATCCCAGCGCCAGCAGCCGGCGGCCCTCGGGATTGATCATCACGATCGTCTCCGCGGTGTTCAACACCAGCACGCCGCAGGGCATCGAGTCGATCATCTGCTGCAGGGTGGCGCGCATGCGGTCGTTTTCCGCGAGGCTCCGCGTCAGCGCCGCGTTGCGGTCCGCCAGCTCCACGCTCAAATGCGCCACCTTGGTCTGCAGTTCGCGATACGAAGCTTCGAGCTGCGCCGAGGCGGAGATGAACTCGGAGAAGGCGTCTGCCAGCATCCGCGGGTTGTTGATGCGCGGCGTGGCAGGAGCCTGATTGATTGGAACTACATGAGAACTGGGCAGCATTTGCCTATTTGATATGCACGATGT
>JBAUCP010000231.1:0-5275 GCA_049677625.1 Occallatibacter sp.
CAGTTACATCGTTTGCCAGTGCACGCTTGACGCTTGCGGTGAAATCCAGATTGGACAAGGCCAAACTGCCATCGGTTTCATTGAGAGGATGTACCGTGGTCTGCACGGAAGAGAGCGTAAGCGCCCCGCTCACGGCGCGGTAGGCGGCGCGCGCCATGCTGGCCACCTGTCCCGCACTCTTGCTCCAGCTAGCGCCATGCTCGGGGGCAAAGTTGGCCACCGCTGTGTTTAATGTAAGCCCAAGCGTAGAGAGCGCGGCCGATCCCGAGTGAGTTACAAGGGAAGCTAAGAGAGAGCCTGCGGTTTCTCCCGTCATCCCTGCGCTCTGCGGCATGAGTAGCTGGTCGAGCAGCAGTTCGTCGCTTATGGCCTGGATCGCTGTCCTGTAGCGCGGGCCTTCAAGGCCCACGCCGGCGTACTCTGGCAGCGGACTTACGGCTATGTAACCAGTAAAATAGATCGTACCGTCATCGCCGGTGATCGCAAGCGCCTGGTAGCGCGCCGGCGCGGCAAGACTGCCAGAAGCAGGCAAGCTCAGCCATAACTCGCAGATGGACGGCTCATTCAGCTTGCGCGTGATAACAAGCGGGTGCGCGGCATCGAGCGTGGCCGTGTAGTCCTGCCCCTGGATGGTGATTTTCATGGCGGCTCTCTAACTCAGGAAGTTATCAACTTGTTACACGAGCGCATTGGCGGCCGGCAGGAAGCTCCGGTAACATACCACACGCTCGCCATCCAGCGGGTCAGTTACAGGAAGCGCCAGAAACTGCGCTTTCAGCGCGACGCGTGACTGGCCGCTTGGACTCTTGGCGTTCAACGGGATGACTGCTTCCTCCGCGCCGGTCGTGGTCTGCAGGCGCGGATAATGAAAGAAGATCCGCTCCTGCTGGCTGCCTTCCAGCATGAAGAGCGCGGACCACTCCTGATAAAAGCTGCCGCCTTCGCGGTCCACAAAGCCAGTGAGCGCCTGCAGCTTTGCGCCTGACGGTGGAGCGCCACCAGGTAAAGGCTCGGCGAGCGTAAGACCGCTGGTTGTTACCTGCGACACAAGCGCGACATTAAAGGTGACGCGGCGGATGTAATCCACGTCTGTGAGCGCCTGGCGCACATAGGCGCCCGCGACCGGCGCGCCGACAAATCCGGTCTGTCCGGTGTAATCAATGTCCAGAGCCACAATCGATCCAGCCGCGAACTTCGATGCGTCCGTTGAGGCCAGCAGGATGGATGTGGGTGTAGAACCACTCTGCGGGACGACCGCGGGCGCAGCCTGCGCGCCATCCGCGGCCAGTGCGGCTCCGCTGGCTGGAGCCAGCAGATTCATGTGCTGCGAGCCGGTTGCGAGCGCCATGGTCAGCTTGGTCCAGCTCAGGAATTCGAGACTCACTTGTGCCTGAAGCGTCTCGCGCACCTGCTCGAACGGCGAGGCTGGGATGCCCGTCAACAGGGACGCAGTCTTACTGGCGGGCTTGCGGGCAAAGTTCTGAATCCATCCCAGGCTGATCCACGGAGCCGGCGGGGAATCGAGACTGAATGTGCCCTGCTGAGAGGGATCGAAGAGCACCGGCGCCTGTGCGGCGCGATTCACAGGCGCAAAATAGGCGCGAACGCGGCGGGCCACCGGCGCGGGAGCAGAAAACCAATTTGTCATTTACTCCCCCTGCTCCTGGTAGCTCAAAACCGTCACCTTAGCGGAACGGCTCAGCCGATCACGCTGCACAACAATCGGCGTGAATCCAGGCTCATCCCAGAAAACCTGCGTCAACATCGCCGCCGGCGGCGTAGCCGTGTAGTTGAGCTTGGGCGTGCAAAAGGGCGTGACCATCCCCAGGAGTTCCTCGTCCATCTCACTCAGTGCGCGGCCGCGATCGAGGCCGCCAAAGCTCTGCGTGCCGCAGGTCTGGTAAAGAATCTCGCATTCTTCAGCGGCCATTGCGGAACTAAGATCCATATCCGCGCTCAGGCCCAGCCAGCGCAGCACAAACACGTCGTTGGGAAGCTGGCTGAAAGGAGCTTCCGCTTCCTCAACCAGGATTCCCGGCCGCACCGCTCCGCGCAGCAAGATCGTCCGCGCCGGATTGATTGTGACCAGCCGCGCCCGCAGCGCCATATAAAACGAGTCTTTCGCATTTTGCATGGAGCGATTCTCCGTACTGGCAGCCAACAGCAAACAGCCGGCAGTTAGTAGCCGATAACTGGCGGATATAAGTGAGTTACCGCGGGCCGTAAGTTCTTATACGGCCTGCTGCCTTGCCTCACGCAGCAATAACCGGTAGAGATACACCTGTCCAAAGGCTTCATTGGACGCGATCGATTCAATCAAGTAATCCTGTCCAGCCACTGTAACTGCCAGCGTCATGGAAAAGAGCGACTGCGCCGAGGCAAGATCGAGCGCGCTTACCTGCTGCTCAACGCCGGTGGCTGAAATCAGCAACTCCCACTTTGACTCGCCGCCTTCCTGCCATGTGGGCCGCAGCTTGCGCATCAGTACGGGGCTCACTGGCACTTCGACAAATGCAGTGGCCACCAACCCCACTTCGGACATGCTGGTATCGGTGTTCGAGTTCGTCACTCGCAGAAAGGCTGTTGCTCCTGTCACGCTGCGCAGCAGGGCATCAGCCAGCATCTGCGGCGCTCCGGTCGGGTTGCGCGGCGCCGTATCGCTCATGGTTCACCCCAGCCTGTTCGCAACATACGGATTCAGCCAGGCCTGCACCGTCTCGTCGATCAGCGAACTCGAGAAATACTGCACCTGCATGGTATCGATCTTGGTCTTGCTGGCGTTCAGCGCCGGCGTGGATTGCGCATTGCGCACGATCTGCGCGCACGCCGACTTTACGTCATCGCCGATCGTCGCTAGGCCTGCCGTGTAAGTCGCCATGATTTCGTTGTAGGGCAGCCCCAGCACATTCCACGGCAGGGTGAGCTCACCGGTGTTCGGATCGTAGTCCACGGTGGTGAGATCGATGGCGGTCCATTGCCCGGGCAACGAAAATGCCCACGCGATCTCAAACAACTGCTCATTGGGAAGCTCCCCTCGGCGCGGCTTCGCGTACCGGCCTTCAAGGCTCACGAGTGGAGAGGTAGCCGTTCCCAGCGGCGCGAGAGGAAGATAACTCAGTAGCATCGTCTGTGCGCCGGCAGTTATTCGCAGGCGCTCGGTGTATTGCACAATGTTCAGGTCCGGCCGCCTGCAGTAACTATTGATCAAAGCCGTAGCGGCTGTGATCCAGTCCGCCGTCGTCCCAGCCGGCAATCCGTAGTTGGGGTAATCCGTCGGCAGCAGATATGCCATTTCTCACCCTTATCTTTTCCATTTACACAAGCCGCGCAGGAATAACCGGCCCATGCTTTGTTGCTAACTCACGTGCAGTCCGGCTAACTCGCGAACCTGCCAACGGAAGAGGCTTCGCAATGCGAAGCCTCTTCGTTTACCGGCTAACTCCGCTGTTTACCGGTCGACCAGAACCTGATAGTGCGCGTAGCTGGCGCCCTTCACTACCGGCGCGCCGAACTTGACCGCGACATACTGGTAGGTCATGGAGTTCGGCAGCCCGAGCTGGAAGACACGCGGCGCCGGATCGCCGAGCCAGTGGTACTCGACCAGATCCTCGGTGACAATGTAGGCGGGCAGCACAGCGCTGCCCGATCCCGGCGTGCCGGTGTAGCTCAGGCTCCAGTCCGGAATCAGCGGCAAGTCGCCGGCCTGCGTCGAGAGCATCTTCACCCGGAAGCCGGCCGTGATCTGGTCGGTGTTGAGCACCACGTTGTAATCGGTCTTCATCTCCTGGTCGATCAGGTCCAGCAGCACCGGGTTAGCGTAGATAGCCGTGGGCCGCACGCGGAAGCCAGAGTTGGCCACCATCTGCGCAATCGTGGTCTTGATGGTGTCCACAATTTTCATCGAGGTGGTGACGGTCACTGTGTTGCCGCCGGCCGCAATCTGCGCGGTCACGCCCATATATTGCGTAGTCGTGGGCGAGCTCAGGCTGGTGTCGTTGCCGTTCCACAGCGCCACGTCGTGGGTCACCATCACGCCGCTCACCGTGTCAACCAGGTCCTTGGCCTGCAGATAGGCGAACTGTTGCTGCTGATTGCCGAGCTCGATATCGAACAGGTTGTAGTTAATCTGTGCGACGATCGCCTTCAGCGGCACGCTCAGCTCCGTGCGCGTGGGGCTCACCACGGGAGGCGTGATGCTGCGCGGATTCACAAAGCCGGCCGTGCCCGGATTCGGGATTGCCGACTCCTGGAAGAAGCGCGACGGATGGCCTGTGGCCGGAACCTGCTTGATGCGCTGCCCAAAGGGGCTTGAACGGCGGCATATGTCGAGGATCTCCGTTTGGTAGAGTGGAACTTCAATAGCGCCCGGCCCGATGTAATCGGCCGCCGCGTGAATGTCTGCAAAGGTTGCGTTCATAAGTTCCTTTCGCCCGCTGCATAGGGCCGTGTTAGCTGCTAGCCGCTAGCTTCTAGCTCCTAGCTTGTTGCCGCCGGACTCCGGCTTCGGTTACTTTGAATCGGCACGTGTGTGAGCCCGGTATCTTTCCCACCGGGATGCACTTCGGGACACAACGCACCCGTGTACTCAACGAACTTCTAGCTAGAAGCTAGTGGCTAGAAGCTGCTCTTACGCGATGGCGCCGGCACGGAGCAACTGGCTCTTCACTGCGATGCGTTGCTCCAGGCTGAGCCCGGTAAGGGCCGCATCGAGCGTCCGCACATCCACCGGGCCCTCGCCGATGCCATGCTTGGCGAGCATGTCCGAGGTGGCCGCGGGTATTGTCCTGCGCAGCGGATTGAGCGCATTGTGCGCAGCCGCGGCTTTGAGCTCAGCGAGTTCCCGCTCGGCGGCCGCCAGCTTTTCCGCGAGCTCGACTTCGCGGCGGCTCTGCTCCACCGTTGCCGAAATTCTCTCCACTTCGCCGGAGAGCGCGGTTGCCGCGGCTGCACGTTCTTCCAGCCAGTTCAGCGTTCTCTCAAGCAGCGTGGCCGCGTTTTCCAGCCGCTCTGTAACGTCCTTTTTGTCGTTATCCATGACAATCCTTTCCTGTTTGTGCTTTTCTCCGCGGGGAGGTTCGCGCTAAACCGCGAACTCGCAGACAAAAGAAGCTTCGCCGCGGCGAAGCTTCTTTGCTAACTTGCTAACCCGCTGACTTACTAACTCGCCATGCGAAAGCTGGTGGCCCGGTAAGCTGCTTTTTCCCTCAACAGGATGGCCGCGCCGGTAAACGTGACGCGCGTGAGCTTCCATATCTCGGCCCGCATATCTTCCACG
>JBAUCP010000232.1:0-7088 GCA_049677625.1 Occallatibacter sp.
GTTTCAGGGTAGGCCTCAGGCCGGCGGGGCGCAGCAGCCGGCTCCTGGCTATCGCCCGGCGGCGCCTGCTTCGGGCTATCCGAACGGCGGCTACGGCGGAGCCAACACTCGGCCCGGGTATCAGCCCGAGTATCAGCAGGCGTATCCAGGAGCGGCCAACCGGCCGGGTTACAACAATCCCAACTATGCGCCACCGGGGCACCTGCAATACTGGCTCAACCAGCATCGCGGGCTTCCGCCCCAGGACCAGGAGCGGCTGCTGCGTAATGACCCGGCCTTTGCGCGCCAGGCTCCGGCGGAACAGCAGCGGGAGGTGCAGCAGTTGCACCAGGTGGACCAGATGCCCGAGCAGCAGCGCGAGCGCCGGCTTGCGCGCAACGAGATGCTCGAGCGGCTGTCTCCGCAAGACCGCATGAACCTGAATCAGGCCAGCCGGCAGTTTGCTACCCTGCCGCCCGATCGCCGGCAGACAATGAAGCGCGCCTTTCAGGATCTGCGCTCGGTTCCGCTCGACCAGCGCGATACGGTGCTCAACTCCGCGCGCTATCAGGGGCAGTTCAGCCCCCAGGAGCGCGACATCCTCTCGAACTTCCTGCGCGTGGAGCCCTACGAGCCGCCTCAATGAACGCCGCGCTCCGGCCGCGCGGGCAGGAGGCACGGCGCGGAGTTGTGAGACGATGTTCTTTCAGGAACGCTCAGGTTTCTTTATGATTCGCGATTCTGAATCAAGTCAGACCTCGGATAGCGCATCCGGGTCGCCCAGCCAGCACTGGAGAAACTTATGGCAAGAGACATCGTTCGAACGCCTAACGCCCCGTCTCCGCCGCCGACCTACAGCCAGGCGGTACGGGCAGCGGGCCTTGTGTTCGTCTCAGGCACGGGGCCGCACGATCCAGTAACCGGGAAGATTCTTGGAGATACGATCCAAGAGCAGACCAGACAGTGCTTGGAGAATGTGTCTGCCATCCTTAAAGCCGCAGGCACTTCCCTCGAACGGGTCGTGAGCGCCACTGTTATTCTTCTTGAGGAAACAGACTTTGCCGGAATGAATGAAGAGTGGATTAAGTGGTTCCCGGCGAACCCGCCTGCGCGGCAAGGTGCGAAGTTACCCGTTCGAATCCCCGGCATGAAAGTGTCCATCGCGGCCATTGCCGAGGCTTAAGCTTTCAACGCAGATTTCAGACACTACCCGGGCGGGAAAGCCGGTATTGCCTGCATGTTACAATTGCGATTCAAGGCGCGCCAGCACATCGCGCGCAGAGTCCGTGGCCGGATCTGTTCGGCCGAGGCTCAGGATAAGCGAAAACTCCATGGCCGCGATAACTCAAGCCGCATCGAAACTAGAGCCTGCACGACGTCATTAACTCCGCAAATTCCTGGAGAAACGCCGTAGATGCTATTCAACTCCCTCCAGTTTCTCTTCTTCTTTATCGTAGTCACAATCCTCTATTACGCGCTCAAGTGGCGCTGGCGCTGGAAGCTGCTGCTGGCGGCGAGCTGCGTCTTTTACATGGCGTTTATTCCCGCCTATATCTTCATCCTGCTGACAACCATCCTGATCGATTACTACATGGGCATTGTGATTGCCCGTTCGACCGGGCGAAAACGGCTCATCTGCCTGCAGGTGAGCATCGTAAGCACCTGCCTGGTGCTGTTCGTGTTCAAGTACTGCGCGTTTTTCGGGATGACGGTTCGCGAGTTCGAGGGGCTGCTGGGCGCTGCGCAGACGTTTCCGATTACTCACATCATTCTTCCCATCGGGCTTTCCTTTCATACCTTCCAGAGCCTGAGTTATGTTGTGGAAGTTTATCGCGGCAAGCAGGAGCCGGAGCGTAACTTCGGCATTTACTCGCTCTACGTCATGTTTTACCCGCAACTTGTCGCCGGGCCTATCGAGCGGCCGCAGAATCTTCTGCACCAGTTTCGCGAGGAGCATCGATTCGAGCTCGGGAACTTTGCCCGCGGGCTGCGCATGATGCTTTGGGGGCTGTTCCAGAAGATGGTCATCGCCGACCGCTGTGCGGTCTACGTGAACCAGGTTTATGGCCGCTGGAGCCTGGAGAGCGGGCTTTCGCTGCTCGCCGCCACGCTGCTGTTCGCCGTGCAGATCTACGCCGATTTTGCCGGCTACTCCAACATCGCCATCGGCTGCGCGCGGGTGATGGGCTTCAAGCTCATGACCAACTTCAATCATCCTTACTTTGCGCGGAGCTTCGGCGAATTCTGGAAGCGCTGGCACATCTCTCTCTCTACCTGGTTTCGGGACTATGTTTATATTCCGCTCGGCGGCAACCGGGTGGGCCGGGCGCGGCTCTACTTCAACCTGTTCGTCACTTTTGCGGTGAGCGGGCTATGGCATGGAGCCAACTGGACGTTCGTCATCTGGGGCTCGTTGAACGGTGTCTTTCTTATCGTCGAGCACCATCTCGGGAGCGCAGGATGGCGCTATCCCGCAAACTTCATCGGCAGCATTCTGCGGCGCGCCGTGGTGCTGTTCGGCATCTGCTTTGCCTGGGTCTTTTTCCGCGCGCAGAGCCTTCACGCCGCTTTGCAAATCATTGAACGCATCGCCACGCAGACATCGTTCAGCCGATGGAGCATCGCCGATGCCGTTTCTCAGTTTGCCGGCGACATAACTTCGGTTGCCCTGTGCGCAGTGACCCTCCTGTTCATCGCGATTATGTTCGCGATTGAATACGGGCAGGAATATATCTTCTCCGGCGCGCGGCAGGCATTTCTGGCGTCCGTGAAGTATCAATTTGCCTCCACCGTACTCTTGTTCCAGTTGATTATGCTCTTCGGTATCCTGAGAGCATCCGCATTCGTTTACTTCCAGTTTTGAGATCGCAGATGGCAGAGCTCATCGCACAACCCGCGCCAAGCGAAGCAACCGTCCAGCACGGATGGTTCTATGCAGGCAAGCTGGTGCTTGCCGGGCTTGGGATTCTGCTTTGCCTGGCGACATTGAAGTTCTTTACGGAGCATAAGTTCACTTCAGCGAACTCCGGATTCGAGGCGGCCATGGCGCAGCCGCAGCTCGATCTGCTGCTCATCGGCTCATCTCACACGCGCAAGTCTTACGACGTGCAGATGCTGGAACAGGCAACCGGAATTCATTCGCTGTTCCTGGTCTCCTATGACGGAATCGACATGACCTCGATGTCGCAGATGCTGGATACCATGGCCTCCAGGCCCGGCCAATGCCCGCGTCATGTGGTGGTTGAAGCCTATGGCGCGATGCTTGGCCGCAGGCCCGACCTGGAGGACCCGCGCTTTTTTGCCGAGGCGCCGCCTTCCATGAAGCTCGAGATTCTGCGCTCTTATGTTGCGGGACGGTCTTATTCTTCAGCCATTCTTGACGCTTTCGATCTGATCGTGAACCGCGGCAACGATGAGATTGCCGCTTTCCCTTTCTACGCGTGGGCCGAGAAGATTGACTCTTACAAAGGGGGAAGGGTCGGCTTCAGTTTTCCCGGCATGACTGCCGAGCAGTTTCAGCACCTCAAAGCCAGCTACAATGCAGCCACGCCGAACCCGGATCAAGTAGTGGCTCTCAACCACATCATGGATCTGGCCACCAGCCACCACATCGCACTTGTCTTCGTCGATACTCCCATGCCCGGGCCGGTTTCTTCCAACCCGGTCATTGCATCTCTGCGCGAGGATCTCAAAGATATGGTCACCGCGCGCGGCTTTCCCTTCATCGACGGCAATCAGGGTTTTCCGGTCGACGACCCATCGCTTTTTACCGACAGCAATCATCTGTCCTCGAAAGGGCGCGAGGAATTTACTGCGAGAATTGCGGTTCCGCTCAAGGCATGGCTCGCCGGAGATTCGATCGCCGCTCAGCGCTAGACTAAGTTGAATACGTCACGGATACCATCGCTACAGAAACCCTTGACTCGGCGCGCGCTTTTGAGAACATGGTTCCCGGCTGAAGCACTTATGGGAGGCATAAGTTGAAGGTCCTGCTATCTGCTTATGCATGCGAGCCAAATCAGGGTTCAGAGCCGGGCATGGGCTGGCACTGGGCGGTGGAGATCGCGCGCCTCGGCCACGAAGTTCATGTTCTCACCCGCGAAGGCAATCGCGAGTCTGTGCTGCGCGGCGCCGCGGAACAGGATAGGCTGGACCTGAAGGTGCACGGCTACGATCTGCCCGGATGGGCGCGCTGGTGGAAGAAAGGCCCACGCGGCGTGCATGTTTACTACGTGCTGTGGCAGTGGGGCGCGTACCGGCGCGCGCGCGGCCTGCACGCAAAATTGCATTTCGACCTGGTGCACCATATTACCTTTGCCGTATACCGCCATCCCTCCTTCATGGGCCGCCTGGGAATCCCCTTCGTCTTTGGGCCATTGGGAGGAGGCGAGGATACGCCGCCCGGTCTGTTGCGCTCATTGCCGCTGCGCGGCAGAATTGTGGAGCGGCTGCGCGCGGCGGCGAATAAGGTTGCGTGGTTGGATCCTTTGTTGCGCTCCACGTTCGGCAGCGCTTCGCTTATTTTCTACAAGACCGTTGAAACCCTGAATCACATTCCCCGGCATTTTCGCGACAAATGTATCTGCGTGCAGGATGTCGCTTCGGACGGCGATGCCATGGCGAAGACGCCGGCGCCGGCGGGCGGGCCGCGGTTCCTGTTTGCCGGCCGCCTGCTCTACTGGAAAGGCGTTCATCTGGCTCTGCGCGCGCTGGCGGAGCTGCGCCGCGAGGTTCCGGATGCGCAGCTCACAATTGTTGGCGATGGCCGCGACCGCGCATGGCTGCAGGCCCTGGCGCGAGAGCTGGGGCTCGACGGTGCGGTTACCTGGCGAGGCTGGCTGCCGCGCGAAGAGTTGCTGGAACTCTACGCTGCGCATCGGGCTTTCGTGTTTCCGAGCCTGCACGATTCGGGTGGAACCGTCGTGATGGAAGCCATGTCGCAGGGTCTTCCGGTTGTGTGCCTCGATCTCGGCGGGCCGGGCGCCATACTGCCGCCGGGCTGCGGCTCAAAAATATCAGCCCGCGAGCGCACGGAAGTACAGGTGATTGCGGCCCTGGCCAACGCGATGAAACAGCTCGCAACCGACGATGCTCTGCGCAACGAACTGGCTGCGAATGCTTTGCAGGCGGCGCGCGCAATGACCTGGCCAACGCTCGCAGGTCATGCGTACGAAGAGATTCAAAAAGCGCTCGCCGAAAAATCGATCGAGCGGGCGCTCACGCGCTGAACGCTTGTTTCCGGGCTCGCGGCCAAGCCGGTAAAGACGGCCCTAAGTTCGACTCGGCAGGCAACCTTCACGGGCCGCGTTGCTTCAAGTTAAATCAATGCCAATCGCAGCGGAACGGATCATGTTGCATGCGATAATGAGGGCACGGAATGCGAATGCCGATCGGCCTCTCGTCATCAGCCCGCCATGCGAATGCACATTCAGAATGATGAGGAAAGAATGAAGCGGGGAAGCAAGCTGGGTGTGCTCGTTCGGGAAGGCTTTCGCCGCCAGTTGCGCGGGCGCGAGACATGGGCGCTGACCGATCAAGCCGCGGTGAGCGCAACCAATTTCCTCACCAATGTGATGCTCGCGCGTTTCATGGGTTTGCGCGAGTTTGGAATCTTCGCGCTGTGCTGGATGTGCGTGCTGTTTGTGAACAGCCTGCAGTTTGCGCTGGTCATTTCACCGATGATGAGCGTTGGCCCCAAGCAGACCGAGAAAGACAGGCCCTCCTATTTCGGCGCCGCTGTCTTTCAGGAACTCGTACTCGTTTCGCTCTGTTTCGTCCTGGTCTACGCCGGGATGGATCTCTTCGGCGGCGACTTCCGGCACGTCGACGTGCGGCATCTGGCTTTTCCGCTGGCCGCGGCCGCGTTCGCTTACCAGATGCAGGACTTTGTGCGGCGCTATTTCTTCGCCACCGCACAGAGCCGCCGCGCCTTCCTCGACGATGTGCTCAGTTATCTCCCGCAGTTGCCCATCCTGTTCGTTCTCCACGCGACCGGGCATCTCAACAGCGTGACCGCCTTGTGGACCATGTCGGGTACTTCGCTGTTTGGGCTTGCGGTGGGCTGGATGTGGGTTGAGCCGCTCCAATTTCATTGGGCGAGAATCAAGTCAGTCACCGCGCATCACTGGAGACTCTCGCGCTGGCTTGGTGTTTCGGCCCTGCTGCAATGGACTTCAGGCAATCTCTTTGTTCTGGCCGCGCCGGTCTTTTATGGAGCGGCGGCGGCCGGCGTGCTCAAAGCTTCACAGAACCTGATGGGAGTAACTCATATCTGGTTCCAAGGGCTCGACAACGTGGTTCCCGTGGAAACAGCGCGGCGCTTACACGAAAAAGGTGTACGGTCCATGCTCGCTTACACGCGATCCATTTTGCTCAAATGGGGCGGACTTACCTTATTGTTCGCGGCGGTGATGGGCATCGCACCGGGGTTATGGCTGCGCCTTGTGTATGGACCGCAGATGGCCCAGTACGGCTACATCCTGCGGCTTTACGCGCTGCTCTATGTGCTCATCTTTCTCGGCGGTCCGCTGCGCGCCGCACTGCTGGCGATTGAATTTACCGTGCCTATCTTCTGGTCTTACTCCGCCATGACGGTCTTCTCCGTTGCGCTTGCTGTTCCAATGGCGAAGTGGCTAAAATTAGACGGAGTCATGCTTGGACTTCTGGGCGCGCAGGTCCTGTTTCAGGGCATCGTCGGCGCGGCGTTGCTGGTGAAGTCCAGAGGCCTCATGCAAAAGGCAGATTTCCCACCGCGGTCAGCTGCGATCGCAAAGTGAGGACTCCAGTCTTGCACGTTCTAGTCGCCGGCGGCGCCGGATATATCGGGAGCCACGCTTGCAAGGCGCTTGCAAGGTCAGGCCATGTTCCGGTTGTCCTGGACGACCTGAGCACCGGGAATGAATGGGCCGTTCGCTGGGGATCGCTGATTCGTGGAAATATAGGCGACCGCGACCTCGTGGTGCGCGTGCTGCGCGCGGAGAAGATCGATGCGGTGATGCACTTCGCCGCCAGCGCCTATGTCGGCGAGTCGATCATTCACCCTGAAAAGTACTTTCGCAATAACTTCGTAAACAGTCTCAGCCTGCTCGATTCCATGCGCGAGGCTGGAG
>JBAUCP010000233.1:0-9986 GCA_049677625.1 Occallatibacter sp.
GTTGGCCTTTCGCATGACCTCCGCCACCTGCAGGATGAATCCGTCCGGAACCGATTCATGGAAAAGATCGCTCATCGAATTGACGAATATCTTCTTCGGGCTCTTCCAACGAAGAGGCTCCATAATCTTTTCCCAGACCAGGCGAACGTCAAATCCCTGTTCGAAGGGGTGGCCAGGGACACCACGAAAGCGCTCTGCAAAACGTTCTGCGTAGCAATGTTTGCAGCCGGGGCTGATCTTTGAACAGCCACGCACCGGATTCCAAGTTGCGTCCGTCCATTCGATCGATGTGCCGAGCGACATACTGACCTCCTACTAAAACAGGCTGCGTTGCGGTGTTGCGTATTTCAGCACTTGCGCCCAAAGCCTGAAGGCAGTCTGATGTTTGGAAAACATGGCCAGATAGTATAAGGGGACGTTCGTGTCATGGGTCTTAACCTCTTTCATCTGATGGAGAGGGGTTTCCAAATAGCCGGCCTCCGACATGCTTTGCGCGAATTCCGTCGCAAGAAACTTTGCGAAATCCTCATGAATGTCTGACCGGTTGTTCCATCGCAACCGCCAATTTGTATTTCCAATCATTCTGTCGATCTTGCCATCGGGCCGGAGGTAATGCCGGACGTTGCGCTTTGCATCCATTTGAAGGGCCAGCAAACAAAGAAAATCTACTCCTTGTGCGGACTTCGATATGGTCTTCAGACCGTCGATACTAAAATCGCAATCGAAGGGATCAACGAGACAGAGGGCAAGAGACTTGCGCGGAATCCGTGAACAAATCTCGTCGATGTGCTCATCGAACTTTCCCGGGATTAAGTGAACGTTGTACTTCGCATAGCCTTTCTCCACCCGTGCCTTTAATGCTGAGAATCGCCCGGGGTCACTCTCACAAAATATGTATCGATCAAAAGGAGCATCTACGGATAACGCGATGAGTGGTGATCCAAGAAGAACTTGGCTGCGGCCCTCGATCCGGCACAAACCACTACCGGCGTAGAGGTCTATGTATACCCTCGTCCATTTGTTCTTCATCGCTGACGAAAAAATATGGCAGTACAGGCGAATTAAATCAAACTTATCTTCGGTCCACGGGCCCAGATCATTGGGGATGAGCAGTCCGTCGTCCTCGCCTAAGAGCGTCTTGTTCTCCATGGGCGAAATCATACTCCGCGAAAAAGCGA
Source organism: Occallatibacter sp. (assembly GCA_049677625.1). Taxonomy (GTDB): domain Bacteria; phylum Acidobacteriota; class Terriglobia; order Terriglobales; family Acidobacteriaceae; genus Telmatobacter. The sequence continues at coordinate 1,179 of JBAUCP010000233.1, forward strand.
ATAAAAAGGGAAAACTTTCGCAGAGTACCCGATCAATACCCGTCTTCAATCATTGTGTTAGATAGCTTTGTATTCACTCGGCGCCTACAGGCTAACCGTGGCCGGCAGGATATCCTCGACATCGACCCACTGCGTGGGGTAATTGCCGGTGTAGCAGGCGGTGCAGTAGCCGTTTTCTTTGCTGCCGTCGCAGGCTTTGAGCAGGCCTTCGAGAGAGAGGTAGGCGAGCGAGTCGGCCTCAATGAATTGGCGAATCTCTTCGACGGAGTGGTTGGCGGCGATGAGTTCGCTCTTGCTGGGCGTATCGACGCCGTAAAAGCACGGCGAGATGGTGGGCGGACAACTGATGCGGAGATGGACTTCGGTTGCGCCCGCGCCGCGGACCATGCGGACGATTTTGCGGCTTGTCGTCCCGCGGATGATGGAGTCGTCGATCAGGACGACGCGCTTGCCTTCGAGGAGATTGTGGACGGGGTTGAGCTTGAGACGGACGCCGAAGTCGCGCACGCGCTGCTCGGGCTCAATGAAGGTGCGGCCGACGTAGTGGTTGCGGATGAGGCCGAAGCGGAAAGGGATGCCGGCCTGCTCCGCGTAGCCCAGCGCGGCGGTGACGCCGGAGTCGGGAACGGGAACGATCACGTCTGCCGGTACGCCGGACTCGCGCGCCAGCTGGCGGCCCATTTGATCGCGGCTTTCCTGCACCCAGCGGCCGTAGATGCGCGAGTCAGGCCGCGCGAAGTAAACGTGCTCGAAGATGCAACTGGACCGCGGCACGCCGGTCGCGTACTGGCGGCTGGTGAGGCCGTCTTCCGTCACCATCACCAGCTCGCCGGGCAGCACATCGCGGATGTACTCGGCGCGAAGCAGATCGAAGGCGCAGGACTCTGAGGCGAAGATGACCGTGTCCGGCTCGCCGGGATTCTTGATGCGGCCAATGGAGAGCGGGCGGAAGCCGCGCGGATCGCGGGCCGCGAAGATGCGGTCGCGGGTCATCATCACGATCGAAAATGCGCCTTCCACCTGCGCGAGCGAGTCGGCGATGGCGTCAACCAGCGTGGCGGCCTGGGAGTGCGCGATGAGCTGAACGATGATCTCGGAGTCGGAAGTAGTTTGGAAGTACGCGCCTTCGCGCTCCAGGCGCGCGCGCAGATTGCCGAGATTGACCAGGTTGCCGTTGTGCGCAATCGCGATGAGGCCTTTGACGGAGTCGACGCGGATCGGCTGCGCATTGAGCAGGGCCGAGTCGCCGGTGGTGGAGTAGCGTGTGTGGCCGATGGCCATGGGGCCGGGGAGCTTTTGCAGCACATCATCGGTGAAGATTTCACTCACCAGGCCCATGCCTTTGATGTTGGCCAGATGCTGGCCGTCGGCGGTGGCAATGCCGGCCGACTCCTGGCCGCGGTGCTGCAGCGCGTAGAGCGCGAGATAAGCCTGCCGGGCGGCGTCCGCGTGGCCGTGGATGGCGACTACGCCGCATTCTTCATGGAGCTCGTCGCCCGCGACGGCGACGACAGTGGTCAGTGGACAGTGGTCAGTGGTCAGTTGCCCGGTGTTGTCTGCGACACCGTTGACGCCTTGATAAAGGCGGCGGGTCATGCGGTTACCTCGCCGTGGAGTGTAGCTTCGAGGGCGGAGGCCCATGGATCGCGAAGGCTGGCTAGCGAGGCGGAGATGAAGGGATCGCCGTATACAGAGATTTCGAGCTTGTCGCCGCCCGTGGAGCCAATGCGGACGGCAAAGAAGCTGTATTCGTCGGCGAGCTTTTCTATTGCGGAGATGTTGCTGTGGTCGGTGGTGACCAAAATGGTGGAAGCAGGCTCGGCAAAAAGACCCCAGAGAGGGTGAATCAGGAGGGATGGGTCCTGTTCGACGACTGCTCCGATTCCACGGCTGAAGCCTGATTGGGCGAGGGCGACTGCGATGCCGCCGTCGGAGATATCCCGCGCAGAACAAATCAGTTTGCGTTGGGCCAGAGCAGCAAGCAGCGTGTGCAGGTCGGCTTCGGCGCCCAGATCCAGCTCGGGTGGGTTGCCCCAGATGCTGCCGAGCACCGCTTTAGCAAACTCGGAGCTTCCGAATGCAGCGAGTTGCCTGGCAGGAGCCTCTGGAGCGTCCGCCGGAACGTCGGGAACCGGAGAAGCGATGGGAGCTGCTACTGGAAACGCCGGTGACTGGGTGAGCGGATAGACAATATACGGACTGATTGGCGCAGGCTCGAAAGGGACTTCGAGGTCTGGAGCCGGCTCTTCGCCTCTGGGAACCGGCCACATCAGCAGGATCGCATCCCCGGCACGCTGGAAATCGGCGGGCACGGACTTGGTCACATCGTCGAGGATGCCGACGATACCCAGCACCGGCGTGGGATAGATGCCCTCGCCGCGCGTCTCGTTGTAAAGCGAAACGTTGCCGCCGGTGATGGGCGTGCCTAGCGCGGTGCAGGCTTCGGCAATGCCGTCAATGGCCGCCGAAAGCTGTGCCATGATCTCTGGCTTCTCGGGGTTGCCGAAGTTGAGGCAGTTGGTGGCTGCCACGGGCGTTGCGCCGGTGCAGGCCACTTTACGAGCGGCCTCAGCTACGGCGTGCATCGCGCCCAGCTTGGGATCGAGATAACACCAGCGGCCGTTGCCGTCGAGGGCCATGGCCAGCCCGCGCTCGCCTGTTCCCTGTTCCCTATTCCCTGTTCCCTTAATACGCATCACGCCGGCTTCTCCGCCGGGGCCCTGCACGGTATTCGTTTGCACCATGCTGTCGTACTGCTCATGCACCCAGCGTTTGGAGCAGACGTTGGAGCTGGCCAAGAGCTTCTTGAGGTCTGCGGTGTAGTCGCGCTCTTTCTCGAGCTCGGCCAGAACCTCTTCGGGCGGGTCGAGCGGTACGGGCGCCTTCCATTCGCCGATGGGGCGGTGGTAGAGCGGAGCGTCGTCGGTGAGCGACTGGTTGGGAATGTCTGCGACCAGCACGCCGTGGTGGCGGATGCGGAGGCGCGGCTCGGGCTGCACCGTGCCGACGATGACCGCGTCGAGGCCCCACTTCGCGAAGACGCGCAGCACCTCGTCCTCGCGGCCTTTTTCGGCGACGAGCAACATGCGCTCCTGGCTTTCGGAGAGCATGATCTCGTAGGCGCTCATGCCGGTTTCACGCTGCGGCACAAGGTCGAGCTCAACATCCAGGCCCACGCCGCCGCGCGCGCCCATCTCGCAGGTGGAGCAGGTCAATCCGGCCGCGCCCATGTCCTGGATGCCGACAATCGCGCCGGTCTTCATGGCTTCAAGACATGCCTCGAGCAACAGCTTTTCCATGAACGGGTCGCCGACCTGGACGTTGGGGCGCTTGGCCTCGGTGCCTTCGTGGAACTCTTCGCTGGCCATGGTGGCGCCGTGAATGCCGTCGCGGCCGGTCTTTGCGCCCACGTAGATGACCGGATTGCCGGTGCCGGTGGCCTTGGCGTAGAAGATTTCGTCTTTGCGGACCAGGCCCAGAGCGAAGGCGTTCACCAGCGGGTTGCCGCTGTAGCAGGGCTCAAACTTGGTTTCGCCGCCGAGGTTGGGCACGCCGAAGCAGTTTCCGTAACCGGCGACACCGCCGACCACGCCCTCGACGATGGAGTGGTTCTTATGAATGATTTGACGCTGCTCGGCTGTGTCTCCCACCCTTTCCGCAGAAGACGCGGAAAGGATGGGGTACCCGTCATTCGAGATAGGACCGAAGCGGAGCGAATCCATGATGGCAAGCGGCCGCGCGCCCATGGTGAAAATATCGCGCAGGATGCCGCCGACGCCGGTGGTCGCGCCCTGAAACGGCTCAATATAACTGGGGTGGTTGTGGGATTCGATCTTGAAGGCGCAGGCCCAGCCGTCGCCCACATCGATAATGCCCGCGTTCTCGCCCGGCCCCTGCACCACGCGGTCGCTCTTGGTGGGCAGCCGCTTCAAGTGCACGCGGCTCGACTTGTACGAGCAGTGCTCGCTCCACATCACGCTGTAAATGCCGAGTTCCGTGAGGGATGGCACGCGGCCAAGGGCGGCCAGGATGCGGTTGTACTCATCCGCGGTGATGCTGTGCGCAGCCAGCAACGGCGGGGTTATGGCGACTGGCTCGGGAACGACTGCGGAGGAGACAGTGGTCATCACGGTTGCCTCCATTGTCGCACGGGAGCAGAGGAAGAGCGCCTGTGAGCGGGTGTGGAAAGCCGGGACCCAGGTACCGCTGGTACCGTTGACCGCCGGGCCGCCGGCCTTTCCTGATTCGGGCCCGCTATGGAATCGTCACCGGGCCCACAGTGACAGGCGCGCCCTCGCCGGCATTGTTTACCGCCGCGACGCTGAAGGTATAAGCCGCGCCTGAGGTGAGCCCGTCTACCACGTTGAAGGTGGCGTGCCGGCCTTCGAGCACAACGATGTTCCGGCCGGTGAAAACGACCTTGCGGCCTCCGGGATTCACGGTGACCGCGTAGGCGAGCACGGGGCTCTCAGGACCGTCATGATTGGCAGCCGGCAGTTGGAAGTGAATGCTCGCGGCGCCTTTGCCGGGATGGACGCTTACGTTTTCGGGGGCGGCGGGAGCGGCAATCTGCGCATCCTGCGGCGTGACCGGCAGCGACGGCATGGAGGCAACGCTTGCGCCCTGCCGGTTGACAGCAGAAACGGTGAAGGTGAGCAGCTGGCCATTCGGCAGGTCGGGGAACTTTAGGTAAGCGTACTTCCAGAAATCGGCGTTCGAGATGCGGGTCTCGGCGCCGTTTGAGGCGCGGACGACATAGGCCTCGACGGGCGAACCGCCCTGCCCCACGGAAGGGCTCCAGGTGACGTCGGCGAATCCGTTGCCGGCCCAGGCGGCCACGCGGCTGGGCGGCGCGGGCGGCGCGGCTTTGGCAAAGCGCAGAGCGGTGAGGCCGCGAAACGACGGCTCCAGGCCAGCATTCTGAATCACGCTCGCGGGAACAGCAGCGAGCGAGTTGATCAGGTGATTGTCCTGCTCGGTGACGTTCTCTTTTGAAGAGTCCTCATCGCCCTGCTGCCAGTAATTGCCTTCAATGACCAGCGGATCAAAATTTTTACCGCCGTTGTCGTCGTACCAGTTGCGGTGGCGGCTGCCCCAGTTGTCGTGGTCGGTGTGGAACATCACGTTGCCGCTGATGGTCATCATCGACGAGCCGTTGTCAGAATAGATGGCGTGGCCGGAGCTGTATTGGTCATGGACCACGTTGCCTGTCACGCGCTCGCCGTCAGAGAGCGACTTGCCGGTGAGCCCCTGCGTATAAATGCCGCCGCCGTCAGAGAGCACGAGCATGTCGTGATGGATGAGATTGCCGGAGATCACGTTGTGCGCGGAGTTGTTTGCCTGGCCGGCCATCTGAATCTTGTCCGGCCAGCCGCCCCAGCCAATCGACATGCCGGCATAAGGAATGTGGTCGATCTGGTTGTGGCTCACCAGCGTGTTGCGCGCGTAGCCGATAACAATGGCGATGCCGCCGCGATACTCGGCGCCCACATCTTCAAAGAGATTGTTCTCGATGCGGTTGCCGATGGCGAACTCCGCATCCGGTGCAAGCGGCTTGTCCACGCTGGCGAGCTCAACTCCGTTGCCCGAGATATCCGTGAAGACCGAGCCTTCCACGGCGTCGTGCTGCGCGCCTTCGCCCAGGTCCAGGCCCGCGGCGCCAAGGTGTACAAAGGCATCGCGCGTGAAGCGAATGTCGTGCGCAAAGCTCAGGCTCACGTTGGCCGGCTCCTTAGTCCACGCGCCGTAAGGGCACAGGCCGCCGGGCACCAGCGTGCACAGCCCTTGCTTCGAATAACCTTCAGGCCCGGTGACCTGATAGCCGGCCTGGATCTCAGAGAAACCGTCGAGCCCGTTGGGACCGAGCCACGTGGCGTAGGAGAATTGAATGCCGGAAAAGACGATGTTGTGAACGGGATCGGCGGCGGTTCCTTGCGCATCGATCAATTTCTCAAGCATCGGCAGCTCCACATCCGCTGTGGCCAGATCTTCGCCGGGCCGCGGCGTGTAGTAAATGGTCGACGCATCGCGGTCGAGATAGAACTGCCCCGGTGTGCCCAGGAGCTCGTAGGCATTCTCGACATAGGCAGGCTCTTTGCCCACGCTTTTGGGGCCGACAAGATTCGCGGTGCGCGCGCCGCTGGGCAGCATCGCGCGCTCCGTCGAGTTGTCCCAGCACGGCTTGGCCATCGCAATCGTCGCGCCTTCAATCTTCGCCACCGGGCAGCGCGGCTCCGTCCACGAGCCCAGGCCTTCGCCTGTCTCCGACCACACGGAGTTGCCGCCCGTATAGACGAACTCGAGTTCCGACGTGTGCTTCCAAGTTGCCATCGTCGCGTCTGCTGCGGTGTATCCAGTGGCCGTCATGGTCAGGGCGACAGGCAGCCGTCCGCGGGTCCGTGTGGCGCGCACGCCGTCAATATAAAGCTGGCGCGAGTTGCCGGTTCCCGGAGGCAGCGGCGCGGCCCAGATGTTTTTCGCGGCATCAGATTTCTTCCAGCCCGTGACGCGGACCGCGCCGCTCACGATCGGATGCTGGCCCGGCTCCGCGATGAAGACGATATTGTGCCCGTTCACGCCCGAATCCTGGGCCCCAAGCGCGAGCGGCTGCGTGAGCCTGTACGTGCCGCCGGCCAGCGAGATGGTTACGTCACCGGCCGCCTTTGTCTTTGCGGCTCGCGCCAGCTCCAGTGCGCGTTCGAGCGTGCGAACCGGCTTCTCAAGGGTTCCGGGCCCGCTGTCGCGGCCGGCCGGCGACACGTAGATTTGCGCAAAACACGGCGCCGCGATGAGAGCCAGGGCGACGATCAGCGAGGGCATACGCGAAAATCGGATCATTCTTGTCACATCCGGGGGCGGATTTTTGAATACGTACCAAGCTACAACAAAATGCGGTCCATAGGGAATCTTTGCTGCAGCATCGGGCCTGGGCTGTTTCCGCAGCGGCGAAGACGTCGTACAATTTAACAGGGTAATCAACTCCGCGAACCACCACGAAAAGTCTTTTCGGCGGTGTAAGCGCAGAAGTGCCGGGATGGCGGAACTGGCAGACGCAGCGGACTCAAAATCCGCCGGCCCTTGCGGTCATGGGGGTTCGACCCCCCCTCCCGGCACCAACAAAATAAACAAGTTACAAAACACAGGCATCTTCGTATGCCTTTTTCTATGCCCAAACTATGACCAAAGGTCGGGATAATCAAAGACGAATATAAGTAGGTGTCCGTGAGGAGCTTCGAAGGCCTCTGACGCGAGAACTTGAGTCCATGGCGGAGCGATTATCGCTCGCCACTGTATGGTTCGGTTCCTTGCGGTTCAGCAGAGAGTTTTGCGCAGTCGCCCAGATTTCGGAACTCTTCGAGCGGCTCGTCGAGTGCTGCTACAATCAGGCATTCCACAGAGCGAAGCGCCAGTGGCCGCACTTAGGGCGCGGTCGGAACGTGATGTTGCTGCACGCTTGTTCCCTTATCTCGTTACGCCGTCAGGTCGTAAGATCGCGCAAAAGACGAAGGATTTGCTTAATTGCGGACGCGCTCCGGAGGAGCAAGTGCGAGACGTGTTGGAGCGCTTGAGCGAACAGAGTGACACCCGCATTTTGCGCAGACTAGCCACCCCGGAGATGTATGAATTGTTTCATGATGTCCTGGCTTCCCCTGTGCTGGCGTGGCACTGCGCAGCAACATCTCACGCGCCCATTCGCTTGGTGTCTTGCCCGCTCGCGATGCCGCTTCCTCGATAGCTTTAGCTTCGACGGCAGTAAGCTTGGTGCTCAGGTTGAGTGAGCGGCGATCACGTCCGCGCAGCTTCTCTGAGCCGCGCGAAGCGAGACTTCAGATGAATCGGGGAAAGGTCGCGGTGGAATGTTACCAGAATATTAATTAAGTTGCCATAGCATATTTCATTACCCAAATGCTCACGGGTTTCAGACTATCAAACACTTCATGAGTTGCTAAGCGGTAGCTCGCCTATTCAAGCTCTGGTGCAGACAGCGCGCGAAAACCGTTCGGAAATGGAAAGCTGTTTGGTGTGCGAGAGATGACTCCGCCGCCGGTCACCCGTGATTTGCCGATCACGTTGCGGACGAATTCAAGGTTCACCGTATCGCCCAGGTCAGGGAGCTCGGTCCACTTTGCTTCAAATAGTTCGAGCCGTCCGCCAGCATCCACCACGAAATCCACTTCGCGAGTCCGGTCACGCCAGAAGAACAGGCTGCCCGTCCGACCGGCACGGCGTTCACGGTCCCGGAGTTGGGCGAAAACAAATGTTTCCCATACTGCACCGACTGCAGGCGATTCCCGAAGCGCTTCCTCGGAGCGAATGTTCAGAAGAGCGCAAAGCAGGCCTGTGTCTGCAATGTAGAGTTTGGGACTCTTGACGATAGACTTCGTTCGATTCGAGAACCATGGCTCAAGCAATACGGCCTGGCCGGAGGCTTCCAACATGGACAGCCATTGATTTGCCGTCGATGGTGCAATGCCGACATCCCGCGCCAGGTCCGCTTTGTTCAACAGGTTTGCAGAACGTAGTGCGCATGCGCGCAGAAATCTCTCAAAGTCTCGCAGGCTGCCAACGTTGGCAAGGGCGCGCACATCGCGTTCCAGGTAGGTCGCAAGGTAGGAATTGTAGAAGGCGACGGAATCAATGTCCGGGTTGGCATAGAGTTCGGGAAAACCACCGCGCACGATCGCGGATTCGAGTTCAGCCTTTGGCAGCGCTTCCCGGATCTCAGCAAACGATAGCGTCTCCAGTTCCACGATGTCGGCCCTGCCCGCCAACGATTCGGAAACGTTCTTCATCAGAGTGAACTTCTGC
>JBAUCP010000234.1:0-3328 GCA_049677625.1 Occallatibacter sp.
CCTCGGATATATCCCATAAACGAAGATGCCCTCGCTCTCGCAAGGGCATCTTCTCATCTATTCAGGCAAACCGGAAGAGTTTCGTAACAGACTCGCGCGGGAGGCCTTTGAAGTTTGTAACGCAGAATCTTGCTTACCGCGGGCGCAGCGACTTGATCGCCGCCGGCAGGTGCTCCTCGATCAACCGCGCGCGCTCGGCAGCGATGCCGCCCAGATACGACGGCGCGGGCGTGGCCGTGAGCACCAGCGCCAGGGCAATCACGGAGAATACGAGCCCGGCGATGCCGGCCGAAACCAGCATGTGATACATGTCGAAGATGTCCAGGCCCAGCATCTTGGTGGCCATGTGCTCGAGCGGCTTGATGTGCTTGAGCACGGCCAGTGCGAAGAGAAAGAAGATGGCTGCCAGCGAAGTGAGCACCGCCAGGGTTCCATCCAGGCTGCGATGGAAATTCTGCCGGCTGCGGCAATGTGCGCACTCGGCGAAATGGCTTTCGTAATCCTTGCGCATCTCGGGGTAGATCCCGGAGATGTCATAGCGCCAGCTTGCCAGAATGGAGCCTACAACTCGGTCGGTGCATCTGGTTGGTGCCATAGCCATAAAGACTCGCTTTGAAAAGGATTTACTTAACCGCCCTGTTTGTCGGCGGCCACTGGCAACGAATGCTCTCTCAAGGTGAGATGCTCAACCTGACTAGCGGATTCAACTACTTCCAACGGCTGTCCACCCGGGCTGGCGCGCCGTATTGCAGTCTGGTTGCGTTGCCAATCTTCATTCGTACGTAGATGCCCGTTATCTCTATTGTAATACGAACCGTCAAAAATAGATTGCCGAAAGAGGTTCATGCTGTGCGGCCACCATCAAACGGTTGGCCAGCAGGCTGGCCCGGCCCTGGAGCGCGCGCTCGGCAGCCACCCTGGCAAGCTCCGGAAGATTATTGCTTTCAGACAGATGCGCCAGAATCACGTAGGCCGCCTGGCCGTCGTAGCCGGTGGCCAGAAACTCCGCCGCAGCCTCGTTGGATAGGTGCCCGACGCGGGAAAGCACACGCTGCTTGACCGACCACGGGTAGGGGCCGTCGCGCAGCATCTCCAGGTCGTGGTTTGACTCAAGCAGCAACAAGTCCACACCCCTGAGCTGGGCTTTGACATTGGGCGTAATGTAGCCCAGGTCCGTGGCAAACGCCATGCGCACGCCCTCCGCAGCAAAAACAAAGCCCACCGGATCGGCCGCATCGTGTGGAATGGTGAAGGGGCTCAGGTCAATGTCGCCGATCACGAATGGCTGGCCGGCCTGGAAATATTCCACCGCCGGCAGCCAGGTTGGATCGCTCTTGACGGGATCGGTTTTTGCGATATCGCTCTTGATGAAGACCGGCTCGGCCGGTACGGCAACTTCCTCAATCTGGGCCTGAATTTGGACCGGGTCCGCGATTTCCGGCTCGTCTGGCTCGCCTTCTTCTTGAGCCGCCTCAGCCTCCGGCTGGCGCTCCGCGGCCTGGCGCCGGCACTGCTCGAGCCACTGCGCATAACTCATCTGGCGCCGCGGCGTGAGCCAGCGCATCCAGGCGCGGTGCGTGGCCTCAGTAAAGTAGACCGGAATGCCCAGCCGGCGCGCGATCACTGCCAGGCCGTTGATGTGGTCCTGGTGCTCATGGGTTACCACGATCGCGTCGAGCGTGCCGGGATCTTCGCCGGCCAGCTTCATGCGGCGGAAAAGCTCGCGGCAGCTCAGGCCCGCGTCCACCAGGATGCGCGTTCGTCCGCCGGTGACCACCGTGCTGTTGCCCTTGGACCCCGAGGCCAGAACCGTGAAACGCACCATGGATTGAGCATACCGCGAATCGGCGTGCGGCCACGGTGCAAAAACAAGCTCGCTCAGCGGGGCACGTCTACCACCAATGGCGCTTTTTATGGCCTGAAAGATTCCACTTAAATCACGTTACCTAAGCAGCAAAATTGGCCATTTCGTTCTGACGCAAATGTGCAATCGAAAATCGAAACAGATGTTGCTACCATCGTTGCAAGTCAAATCATCGCGGACGAAAAGAGTAAGAGTCTCGCGCAGAACCGGGGGGTTGGTTGTATGAAGGCTGGCATATTTACTTGGTTATTCGGCAGCAGCGGGTTCAAGTCGCGTCAAGAGGACGTAGCGGATCCATCTTCGGCTGGAACCGCTGAGGACTACGAAGAGTTCATCGGCTATCTGCGCGGGAAAGACCGCGCGTTCAGCAAGCCGGGCCGCACCATTAAGGAAGAGTTCAAGTTCTGGCTGGCAGACCGCAACAAGAAGCAGGCGGCGTCTTACAACTCCCCGCGTCCGTTTGCCGCTGTCGCGCAGAAGTAAATTCGCGGCGCGGCTCCGGTTTACCGCGCATCCGTCCGCTGCGCTTCGCACATCAGCGCGATAGGGTTGCCGTCAGGGTCGGCAAGGAATGCCATCCACAGTTCGTGGTCCGGCATCTTTGCCACCAGATGCGGCTTGTGAGTGAAGGCAGCTCCGCGAGCTTCGAGCGCCGAATGCGCGGCATGAATCTCCGCCACGCGGAAGTAGAGGATGGTTCCTCCGGGCTGCACGGGCTTTTCTGACGCCCCGATCATGAGCCGGACCTCTCCGCACTGGAAGAACGACATCGTGCCGGCATCAAAGAGATGCCGGATTCCCAGCGTGTTCTGGTAAAAGTCTTTCGCTCGCGCCAAGTCGCTGACTGTAACAGCAATCTGGCCGATGCGGTCGAGATGCATCCCCGTTCCTGCAGGATCAATTTCTCCGCTCATTACCCCTCCTTTTCATTCATTGGCCCGCAGCGCCGCGCGGATCAGCGGGTGCGGCGGCAGCGTCGCGCGCAAAGGCGCGGAGAAACTCCTCGAGAAGCTCGGGGCTGGTGCGATGCGCTCGGTCCTCGCCCGCGGGATGCTTCGCGATCCATTCATCGAGCATGGCGAGCAGAATCAGCTCGTGCGGCTGCGGGTCGCCGTTCACATTCCATCGGGCGAGAATCTGCGAAAGCAACACCGGCGGCTTGATGCCAACAATCTCCTTCGTCTCGGGATGCGCGCAATGTTCTGCCGGTGAAACCACCAGGTATTCGCGGCAGCGCAGCGGGCGGATTTCGTGAATGGTGCACCGCTCCTCTTCGAGAAACGGGCACGGGATGCCGAGCGCGAAATACTTCAATCCCAGCACATGCATCAGATCTCGGCCCTGCGCGTTTGCGGACGCGCGAATGTCCGCCGCGATGCCCGATTCCTCGAGCTTTGCGGCAGCCTGCCGGAAGCGCTCGCGCAGCACAGCCTGCCGCTCCGCGGGCTGCGCGTCGAGCCACTC
>JBAUCP010000235.1:0-3536 GCA_049677625.1 Occallatibacter sp.
ACCTCGATCGGAGCGGGCGGCTCGTTCGTGTATCCGATCACGGTGACGAATTTCAAGAGCCTGGACTACGGACCGGCGGACTTCGATCACCGGAATGTAAGCGCCTTTTCGTACGTTTACACGGTTCCGAAGTTCATGAAAGACGCTCCGGCCGCGGCGCGCTACGTGGTCAACGGCTGGGCAACCTCAGGGCTCTTCCAGTTCCGCAGCGGCGATCCGTTGACCATCTGGTCGAGCCAATCCAACAACTCCGGTTCGGGGCAAAATCGCGACCGCGCCGTGCAGATCGGTTCTGCTTACGGCGGCAACGCCTGCAACGGGGCGACGAATTGCAAGTCGTATCTGAACCCCGCGAGCTTTACGAATAATGCCGCCGGCGCCTACGGAACCTCCGTAAAGGGGTCTTTCGTGGGTCCGCAGTATGCCGACTGGGATGCGAGCCTCGCACGCACGTTTCCAATCAAGGAGCAGACTTATCTGCAGTTCCGCGCGGAGTATTTCAACCTGCTCAACCACACCAACTTTGGCGATCCCAATTCAACGAACAACTCGACATTTGGGCGGATTACCAGCACGACTGACCAGAATGCCGACATCACCAACGATCCACGGATCGCTCAGTTGTCTTTGAAGCTTGTCTTCTAAATTCACCTGGGCAGCGCAGTCTCAAGGGCCGCGCTGCCTTCCGTTCCTCATTCCTCGCACTGCGCACCCAGGATACCGGCTTGCTGTCTCAAACCGTTCCTCATCCGGTGGCCCATCGAGCGGCTGGAACGGCAAGTGTCTCTTTCACGTAACTGGAATGCAAAGATTACTGCATGACTACGGCGAATGGAAATGAAGCACGCAGGCAAATTCTTCATGGGCTCCTGGCGGCAGCGTGCCTTTTGGCCGCAGCCCGGTGCGCGGCGGCGCAGCCGGGTCCTCCGGCAGCGGAGAAGACGTATCACAATCCCGTCCTCTTCGCCGACTACTCCGATCCCGATGTGATCCGCGACGGCGCGAACTACTATCTCATCGCCTCGACCTTCCACTTCGTGCCCGGCATTCCCATTCTGCAATCCACCGACCTGGTGCACTGGACGATCCTGGGCCACGTGGTCGAGCGTCTGGATATGGACCCGCGCTACAGCATGATCGGCGGCAACCGTTATGGAAAAGGTGTGTGGGCGCCCTCGATCCGGAAGCATCGCGGTCTCTTCTATGTGTATTTCCCTACGCCCACCGAAGGGATCTTCGTGAGCACGGCGCCGAAGATCACGGGTCCATGGAGTGCCCCATCGGCCGTCATGGCGCAGGCTGGGCTCGAAGACCCGTGCCCCTTCTGGGATGACGACGGACGCGCTTATCTGATCCACTCGCGCACCGGCGCCGGGCCGCTCATCCTGCATCGCATGTCCTTGGACGGCAGGCACGTGCTCGATGAGGGCAAGGTCATCGTGCAAGATCCCGAGCACCTGCCCGTGCTCGAAGGCCCCAAGCTCTACAAGCGCAACGGCTACTATTACATCTTTGCGCCGTTTGGCGGTGTCGGCGCGGGCGCAGAGGTGGTGCTGCGCTCCCGCAACATCTACGGGCCCTATGAACAGCGCGTAGTGCTCGCGCAGGGCTCAACCGGCATCAACGGCCCACACCAGGGAGCCTATGTGGAGACGCCCGATGGCCAGGGCTGGTTTATCCACTTTCAGTCTGATGGAGCGCACGGCCGCATCGTGCACCTCGAGCCGGTCCGCTGGCAAGACGACTGGCCCATCATTGGCGACGATCCACCGGACGAGACTGTCGGCCAGCCCGTGCCCTCTGGACCGATCCCAGGGAGTCCGCACGTAGTGTCTGAGCAGCGTCCGCAGACCTCCGACGACTTCGATCATGGCAAACTTGGTCCACAGTGGGAGTGGAATCACAACCCCGACGATGCGCGCTGGTCGTTGACTGCGCGGCCGGGTTATCTACGCCTGATTCCGGGGCCGGCGGAGGGCCTGCTCTCCGCGCGCAACACGCTTACCGAGTGCATGCAGGATAATTCCTTCGAGTTCACGGTCCGGCTCGACCTCACGAAGATGAAGAGCGGCGTGCACGCGGGCCTCGCCATGTTTGAGGCCTCTGCCAGCGGCCTTGAAGTGGTGCAGACAGGCGCCGTGCGGCGGCTTGATTTCTTTCACCTGCCAGACCACGCGGCCGGGCCCGTGATTGCGCAATCCATACTTCAACTTCGCGTGCACATCGACGGCGATCGGGCCAGCTATGCGTACAGCGTCGATGACGGACGCACCTTCAATCCACTTGGAGAAACCGCGCAGATCCGGTTCAGTTGGTGGAAAGGATCGCGGCCCGCGGTGTTCGCCTACACAACCCAGAGCACCGACGCCGGAGCCGTCGATTTGGACTGGGCCCGGTATCAACCATCAGGCAAGAATCCCTGGTAAACGCGCCGCGCCCAGCCCAGACGATAGCGTGACAACCAGGCCGGCGCAAGCACGCTATACATCAAATCTGAACTGAAGCTGAAATGGACGCTTCCTTGGGGGTTGCAGATCCTGAAGAAAGCGGCCGGGAGTCTTGTGTTGCGAACAAAATATACATGAATGATGTTTTTGAACTAGACTTAGTGGCACGCGGCGCGCACTGCAACGCGCCCTACAATGACCGATCAAGAGCGGATCCGACGCGTGGTTGTTCCAATAGCGCTGCTTGCGCTGTTGCTGGGATCGCTGGGGGCGGTCTGGCATCATCATGCCCATTCGTCTGCAGACACCTGCGCGCTGTGCCATTTGACCATTGCACCCTCTGTGCCGGGCACTGACGCATGTGTTCTGGTTCCTACAGGAGCCGGCCCTGCACCTCGATACATTAGCTTTATTGCTCGTTCTGCCCCCCGGCAGATTCCTTCGCGAGCGCCTCCCGCATAGCACCCACATGCATTCCGTGCCCCCGCGGCACGCCTATCGGTGCCCTTGTCTCGTGAAGGAGGCTGCTTGCCTATGCGATTGCAGCGTTTGTGCATGTCCGTTTTGCCGGTCACAATATTTCTCTTTGAAGCCGCAGGAGCCCAATCCCCGCCAGCTCCAAACCAATCGCCGCCTCCACAGGCCCAAACGCTCGCTCAGAACCCGGGCTCGACGATCATTTCGCTCGATGATGCGGTACAGATGGCGCTCCAGCATAATCACACCCTGCTGGCTGCCCGGACCACGATCCAGCAAGACGAAGCGGAAGAAACGACGGCCAATCTGCGCCCCAACCCGGTGCTCCTGGGCGACTCGCAATTCCTTCCCATCTTCCAGCCCAGCCAATTCAGTTCCGACTACATAGACAATACGGCCCAGTTTGACCTCGGCGTGAGCTATTTGTTTGAGCGCGGAAAGAAGCGGCAGCACCGCCTGCAGGCGGCCAAAGACCAAACTGCCGTAACGCGGTCACAGGTTACGGACAACGAACGCAGTCTCACCTTCAGCGTGGCTTCGCAATTCATCAATGTTGAACTCGCCGAATCGACTCTGGAGCTGGCCAAGCAGGACCTCAAGAGCTTTCAGGAC
>JBAUCP010000236.1:0-7635 GCA_049677625.1 Occallatibacter sp.
AGAGCATTTTCGGAATACACGTAGACTTTTTGAGAGCCGTGAAAGGTGGCTTTTTCCTGATGAAAAAGCCACTTGTGTGCGTGCTTTCGGTCTACACGAATTCCGAAAATGCTATTGCCCGGCTCTCTCACTTCGGACACTTGCTGAAGTTGAAGGCCGAGGAGTCAACGCACCAGGCAAAACTGGTTCAAGCGGTCCCGCAAGTTAAGTCTGCCTCGCGGCAGAGGCCGCCTGCGTCCGTCGCCGGCGTTCTTCTTCATAGCGAAGCCTGTTCTCGTGGCGGACCTTCCGGGCCGTAAAGAAATTGACAAACTCGCGCTTATAACAGGTACGGCAGCGGACAGGATAGCGGAAGAGGATCAACTGGGAGATGTCCGGCACCCGCAATCTGGAGACTCGGAATTTAGTGGACCCGCAAAGCTTGCACTCCATTGATGAACTCCTGGGGGAGAGACAAACCAGAGACCCGGCGGGGAATAAAAATACTCAAGGTTCGGAGCGGCAGCCGCGAACCATCGCCTCAAAGTAGCACAACTTTGGCTCGCAATGATTATTTTTTTCTAGTGACCCGCGCCGCGCGCAGGCGGATTGCGCGGCAGCGGTGCATCGCCAGGAGGGAATTCAGGAGGGAAATAACGAGCCCGCAGGGGCCGGAACGGCAGTGAGCCGGCTGCGGCGGCGGTGCGGCTGCGGCTCAGGAGCAGCCAGAAGGCTCGCAATCTCCCGCAGCTCGGCGCGGGCGTGACGGAGGATCGCGGATGTCTTGTCGCGGCGCCGGCCAGGATCGCCGCCGCGCAGCGGCAGGCTGGCCTGCGGCTCACGCGGATTCTGTCCGCGCTGCACCTGCTCGAGCGCCTGGCGCGCGCCGGGCAGCGTGTACCCCTCGCCGTGGACCAGCCGCTTGATCTCGAGCACCAGCTCCACATCGCGGCGCCGGTAGAGCCGTTGGCCGGTTCCACTCTTGTTGGGCTTCAGTTGCGGAAACTGGGACTCCCAGAAGCGCAGGACGTAGGTCTCCAGACCACAGATGCGCGCGACATCGCCAATCTTGAAGTAAAGACGGTCGGGGATTGTGGGTGATTCGATGACGGTTTTCCGCGAGAGTTGCGTGGCCATAGGCTCCGGCGAGCAGGTCACCGCAAACAGGCGGCGGGCCTGACTCTCTTGAGAGTATAGGCCACAAGTTGCACCGGAGGTGAAGCAAATTCCATGGGATGACTCATCGGAGTGAAGACCTGCTGTGGCGATTGCCGCCCCCGCGAAAGTTAATAACGGGCTCTAGTCTTTATTGCTTCTTGAGCACTACCGCGCCTTTTTCATCAGTCAGGATTGCGCCTTCGAGCTTTCTGAAGTCATCGGCCTTGCTCGCCGGGATCTCCACCTGCCGCACGACGTATTCTCGCTCATAATGCAGCACGTTGCCTTTGGCTGAAACCGAGGAGTGGTAACTGGCAAAGTCCATGTCCATATCGATCGGGTCGGGGAACTCGTCCACAACGTAGCCGGGCGGCAGGGTAATGTCAAAGCTGTCGCGCCAGCGGCCCGTAGCCTCCAGGTCGATGGGTACTGCGCGTGGATGGTCGTCGAAGGCAATCGAGTCTTCTCCCACCACACGTGGGCGCACCAGCAGCAGCGGGCCGGCCGTATGCGCATACTGAGGCACTGTCACCGCGTAGTGAAACTCCATGGGTTTGTCCAGCGAAGATGGTTGCACGAAGTCGAACGAATCCAGCGCCACGCCCGGCAGATCGCGCGCCACATACTTTTCCCAGAACTCGTTACGCTCCTTGTCGTCTGTGTACTTGATGAACATGCGAAAATCTGCGCCTTCCGGTCCGGAGTGCAGCGTATCCACCTTGCCGGTGAGAGCGCCGTCTGCAGACAGCGTAAAGGTTCCCTTGCGCTCGGTTCCATTTGCGTCGGGAGCGAGCACCGGCAGCGCGATGACCTGGCTTTCCGGGCCTGCGGAAAGAATTCCGTAGCCGCCCTGGAGATAAGAGGGCAGGTTGCCCGCGGGCGTGCGCTCATCGGTCGCGTCGAAGATCAGATAGCGCTTGCCATCCTTCGCCGTGACCACGGCTTCGAGGCGCGGATCCTTTACGTCTGCGGGAACTTCGATGGCCGCAATCATATGATCGCCGTAAAGCGACGGCGCAAGCGGATCGACCACGCCGCGCCGGCTGTCAACCGGCACGTAATAAGCCGGGATGCCGACTGCCTGGAGCATTGAGATCAGCAGAGTTGCCTTGTCTTTGCAGTCGCCATAGCGGTTGCGAAAGATGTCACCCGCGTAATGCGCCTGCAAGCCGCCGATCCCTCGTTCGACCACGAAGTACCGGATGTTCTCCTGGATGTACTCGGTAATCTCTTTGACTTTGGCATAGAAATCGGGCGCCCCGGCCACGAGTTTCTGCGCTTCGGCGGTGATATCGGGTGTAGGGTCGGGCCGATGTTCCTCGAGATGCGTGCACCACAGGCCCCAGGCTCGCCATTGGTTGTCCGTTCCCGCCACAGCAGCATCACCCCAGCTCACATACATGCGCGCAACAAGCGCATCCCAGTCGAGGCTCGCTTTTACGTCGCGCAGGTCGAGCTTCTGCTCGTCCCGGACCTCCCAACGCCAGTGGTTGGGAGCCACCTCGACCGCGTTGACGGGCTTGAATTCGTGCCAGGATGCGGAGTGAGCACGGCCCGAGGGCAGGTCGACCTCAAGCGCCTCAAAGACTACGGGGATTCCATTCTGAATCTGCCAGACCTTCTCCTGCTCATAAGGCGCGAGCAGCTCTTCTGACTCGCAGACGACCGTCGCGCCCAGGTCGCCTGCGGGCGGATGGACAATGCGTTCTCTCTCGGCAACAAGCTCGACGGGAACGCCGGTTTCACCGCCCTTGTCCACAAAGTCCGTGTCCTTGGCCTGAAACACCTTGCCGTCGGCTGCGATTGTCCACTCGCGGAAGTAGTTGATCTTGTCGTCCACGTCGTAGCTCACAACGCAGCCGATCTGCCGGTCCTGCGGCTGAAGAATGCGCATAACCTCGCGTTCGCGCTCCGTGGCCCGGCCCTGGCCGTCTATCGTTTCCAGGTATTCGTCCGACAGGATCACCGATCCCGAATCCTTGGCGTAATCCGGCGTGGGTGTCTTCGCAGCCGCCAAGCCCCAGTCCGGCACCGGCTGCGACTTGTCCACCCAACTGGCAGGCGCCGGCCGAGCGGCGGCCAGAAGAACAACGGCGGCCAGAACGCGCACGGCAGGAGACTTCACGAAAGGAGTCCCAGGGATAGTCATCAGTTGACCTTGGCCACGGCGGAGGTGGTCAAAACTAGTTCTTCCTGGTCTGCCGCTGCCACCTTCTGATAAAACCCGCGCAGGTCCTGGTAATCGTCTGCCTTGGCCAGCGCGAACCCGCGGGCCACCGAGTGGGCGATGGTGAGTTTGCCGGAGTCCTGCTGGCTCTTGACGACGAAAATAGCGTGGCCCGCCCAGGCAACCTTGGTATCCTGCGGCGCGCCTTCCACGGTCAGGCCCGCCGGCAGATTGTAGGCGACTAAGTCCGTGACGCGGTCGGCGTAGTGCATGTCCACCTGCTCCATGCGCTTTTCCTGGTTCACAAAGGGCACATGGCCGCGGGTCTCAAAGAAGAAGCCTGGCAGCAGCAGCCGCTTGGCCGTGGCCGTGCCCAGCGATCCCTTCACGGTGCACATCGCAATCAGGTTCGACTCAGGTTGGTCGAGCGCCAGGAAGTGGTCCACGTGCACTTCCACGCCATCGGGGGCAATGTCTTCCAGTTCGCGGTCAAACTGTTTCTTGACCTCGGCAACATCGTTCTCGATCGCCCTCTGCCGCCAGCGCAGCGCTTCCTGGCCCTGCATCACCATGGTGATGGACCCGGTAACGCCGCCATGCTCATCGACGGTAAGGTCCGCGTTACGCGTGGTCGAGTTGTCTGTGTAGGGCTGCGCCGGCGTGGTCATCAGGCTCAGTCCTTGTGCGCTCTGGCGAATGCCGCGCGCCTCGGAGTGTCTCCAGTTCAGCTCGCCGAAGGGGCACATCTTTTCGCCGGGGTCGAGGATCGTCTCCTTGCCACCGATGCTGAGAAGCACCAGGGTGATATCGAGCTGATCGAAATTCATGTAGCTGGGATCGAAGATGCCCTGCGAGCGGTCCACAACTTTCATCGGGTAAGCCGTAAGCCCGGCGGCGCGCAGCATGGCGAGATACAAGAGCGCAATGTCGTCGCTCGATCCGCTCTTCTGGGTCCAGGTGTCCTCAGCGCGCTTGGCCTCCTTGATCTTGAGCTCCTTCATCTCAGAGGCGCTCCTGGTGCGCGTGTAATCGGTATTATCCAGAGCCTCCACGGCGGCATAAAGCTTCCTGGCCTTGTCCAGGTCGCTGTCTGCAGGCGCGATGATTCCGTCCACGGCCGCGTGAATGGCCTTGGTAGGCTCGGCGAACTGGTCCACATCCTTTGACCAGAACTTGGCCTCGTTGATCCAGAATTCGCTGGGGTTGCTGGCCGCCATGTAATAGAACTCCACCTTGTACAGGTAACTCTGGATCGGCGGCATCCACTCTTCGTCCGGGATGGGCGGCACATCGGCCACGTCCACGGTGTAATGGCCGCCGATATCGGTCTTGATATCTGCGCCCGGCGGCAGGCTCCTCCACCAGATGAGGCTGTTTATCGACCTGCCGCGCGAGTCGATCAGATACATGCTGGTTGAGGTGTCGGCGCCGCCGGGCATGAAGGCCTTGAAGGGCGTGAACTGGTAGTGAGCCTTGTGAACGTAGTAAGGCCTTTGAATCGCCCAGCTCGGCGAGGAGAAGTGGTTGTCGTCATAGCGGATGTTGTAGCTGTATTCCAGAATGCTGCCTACTTCCACGCTGGGCAGCGTGAACACCTTGCGGCCCACCTGATAATCGCCCTTCTTCTCGCTCAACAGGTCTTCCGGCTTGCCTTCAAGCGGAACGATGGTCCCGTCCGGATGGATGGTGCGGCCCTTGATGTCGGTCACCTTCCAGTCGCCGCGCAGGTAGGGCAACTCGACGGTAGCCAGCTCCTTGCCCTTCTCCGTAAGCACCTTGATGCGCGTGTAGACGCTCTGGTAGTGCATGGGATCGTTGTCGATCTCCTGGATATCGAGATAGACCGCGGCCGCTCCCGGGGCCTTGGGATCGACGGTCATCTTGAGCTCTTCATCGGTGGGGGTCTGGAATTGGGCGCGAATCAGGACCGGCGAAACGGCAACAGCAAACAGAGCTGCGCACT
Source organism: Occallatibacter sp. (assembly GCA_049677625.1). Classification (GTDB taxonomy): domain Bacteria; phylum Acidobacteriota; class Terriglobia; order Terriglobales; family Acidobacteriaceae; genus Telmatobacter. The sequence continues at coordinate 5,268 of JBAUCP010000236.1, forward strand.
GCAGAAGACAACGGGGCCGCATAGGTTGTTTCCCTTTGGGGAGGAATAAACAACAGTCTAATGCCGGAAAGCGAGAGAGCGAGAATAATTTTGGGCTCTCGGGGTTACGGCCGGGGGATCGATTGGCCGCTCCGGCAACCCTCCAGCAGCGTGCTGACCAGCGCCAGCGGCAGCCCGACCACGTTGAAGTAGCAGCCTTCGATGCGCGGAATCCAGCGCGCCGCGCGCCCCTGGATCGCGTAGGCGCCGGCCTTGTCCATGGGCTCGCCGGTGGCTACGTAAGCCTCGATCTCCGCCTCAGAGAGAGTGAGAAACCGCACCGCCGTCACTTCGGCGGCGACTTCGGTGGACTGCGCCGTCACCAGCGCGACCCCGGTGATGACGCGATGGCTGCGTCCGGAGAGGTGGCGCAGCATCCGCGCCGCATCGGCCGCGTCTTCCGGCTTGCCCAGGATCTCGTTGTCCAGCGTAACGGTGGTATCTGCGCCCAGAACGGCCAGGTCATTGCCGGCCGCCGGGGCCTGCGCCAGCCGCGTGAAGACGGCCTGCGCCTTCTCCCGAGCCAGCCGCGTTACGTAGGCGATGGGCTCTTCGCCGGGCAACGGATCCTCAGGGATGTGCGCGGGGTGAACCTCGAAGTCGAAGCCCGCCTGGGTGAGCAGCTCGCGGCGGCGCGGAGAGGCAGAGGCCAATATCAGCATATCCAGACCAGCATATTGGAATTAGGCCCGCCGGCGCGCACGGGCCGCCGGTTAAACTGGAAGAGAAGCCGGCACAGCGATTCGTCAACTGGCCGGGGCAAGGTTCCGATGCATTTCGATTTTCACTTTACCGCTATCCAGACTCTCTGGACGCTTACATTTGCCGGGCTGCTTGTGCTGCTGGTGGTGCTGCTTGGGCGCGACCGCGTAAGCCGCTTTTCCTGGTTCACCGCTAGCATGGTGCTGATGGCGCTGCGCATGCTGGCCAGCAGGCTGCTCTTTGGCCGCATGGCGTCCATCACCTCGAGCGAGATTTTTCTTACCCTGGCCGATGTGGGCGCAATCGTCTCCTTCATGGTGGTGGTGGAGATGGCGCGCCGCGCCTTTGGCCGCGCTTCCAGGACAGCCTGGATCGCGGGCACGCTGGTTCTGCTGGCCGTCGGCGTCACGGTGCTCGTGCTCTGGGGACCCTGGCCGCCTGCCCAGACGGTGTTTGCCCGCTCCACGCTGGCTGACCTGCGGCTGATGCAACTGGTGGCGCAGAAGGGCGACCTGCTCATCGACCTTTTGATCGTGGAACTGGGCCTGCTGGTGGTCTTTTGCGGCCGCCGGTTCAACGCGGGCTGGCGCAGCCACACGCAGCGGATCGTCCTGGGACTCTCCACGGGGTCCATTGCGCAACTGCTGGTGCGCGTCGGCATGCAGGCGCTTGCCAATGCCCCTCCGCCGCAGACTCAGGAGCAGTATCTGCGGCTTACGGGTTTGCAGGAGAAGCTGTACAACGCCAACAGCGTGGTATTCCTGGTGGTGGTTGTCTGGTGGATTGTGTGCTTGTGGATAGACGAACCGGGTGCAAAGCCGGCAGGCGCGCTGCCTGAGGACGCTCCCATCGCAGCCGGGACGCCGCAGCCGGGAACCGCCCCGAGCTGATCCCTGATCTCCGACAACTGATCTCTGAAACCTGACCCCTGAAATCTGCTCTAAATATGGCAGCTTGCCAGGCCGCGCTTCTCCAGGTAGCGCTGGTGGTACTCCTCGGCGCGCCAGAAGGTCTGCGCGGGCTCAACCTGGGTGACGACGCGCTTGGGCTTGTAGGCGCCCTGCGCGGTCAACTGCTCGATCTTCGCATGAGCCTGCTGCTCCTGCTCCGGCGAGTGAAAGAAGATGGCCGAGCGGTACTGCGTACCCCAGTCCGGGCCCTGGCGGTTGAGCGTGGTGGGGTCGTGGAGCGCGAAGAAGGCTTCGAGCAACTGCGTAAAGCTGATCTGTTCGGGGTCGAAGTCAACTTCGACCACCTCGGCGTGGCCGGTCTGGTCGGTGCACACGTCCTTATAGGATGGCCGCTCCAGCGAGCCGCCTTCATAACCAACAGCCGTCGCCGTCACGCCGGGAAGCGCCGCAAAGGCCGCCTCCACGCCCCAGAAGCATCCTGCTCCGAATGTGGCTTTTTCAGTGCTCATGACTCATTGGATGCGCGAAGGGTGAATTGGGTAACAAATACCGGAATTCCGATCAGGAGCCGGGGCCGCCGGAATAAGAACCTGCCGTCAATTGCCGTCCACAAGCCCACTTGAACGAAGCCGCTGCGGCGGCGGACGCTTCCGCGTGCGGCAGTACCAGCTTTTGTGGCCGCCGGGGTAGTTTGGTTCGCAGAGAAGGAGGATTCT
>JBAUCP010000237.1:0-13473 GCA_049677625.1 Occallatibacter sp.
CCGCCTGTTAACAGGATTGCCGCAAGGATAGGGGTGCATAACCGGGAAACGCTCAGCCCGGCCGGCGATCCACCCAGACACTTTCTGAAACTTGTCTGCTTTGTCATCGCACGCCCCCTTCCTAAAAGCTGGAATTGAAGAAGATATTGCTGACGTTGGAGCCATGAATGCTGGTGTGGCAAATCAGGCACGACTGGTATTGCGCCGCCTGATTGTGGGCTGGACCCTCAGGCGTGAACGCGGTGGAGTTCATCGACGGAGAGTGGCACTGGAGGCAGATGGTATTCACGTTGGCGCGGTTAAGCAGGCGCGGATTCGGCCCTCCGTGCGGGAAGTGGCACGCGGTGCAGCCCTCGGTCTTGACGACGGCGTGCTCATAGACGAACGGACCGGCGGTCTCCGTGTGGCACTTGACGCATACGGCATCCTGCTCGGTGGCGGACTTGAGGCCCTTCTTCTCAAAGGTGCCGTGCGGATCGTGGCAATCCGTGCATTGAACCAGTCCCTCGTTCACTTTGTGGTGGAAAGGCATGGAAAATTGCGGCTTGATGTCGGTGTGGCACTGGAAGCAGAGAGTGGGCTGGGGAGCCTTGAGCAAGGATTCGTTGCCCGCGCTGGCGTGAACGCTGTGGCAACCGATGCAGCTTACATTGCCGTCACCGTGTGCCGAACGCTCAAAGTTGGCGTGCTGGCTCTGATGGCAGCCGAGGCACTTTGCGTCGACTTCTTTGGCGGTTGCCTTGGCCGGATTGAAGATCTTGGTCACGTCGCCGCCGCCCTCAACGTGCGCGCGGCCAGCGCCATGGCAAGCCTCGCAGGTGACCCCGGTCTTGCCATGCTCCAGGGCCAGCTTGCTGTGAGCATTGTCGGCGAATCCCTTGGCCTCCGCTTCGTGGCAGGTGGCGCAGACTTCTGCACCCACAAAGTCCCCAGGCGCGGAATCCTTTGTCTGAGTGGCGGCTGTTTTGGCTTCTGTCGTCTTGGCTATGGGCTCGGCCCTGGGCGCAGGAGCGGCCAGAGCGGTGGCGCACAGTATGCTCGCGCCCAGCACCAACATCAAACAAGCCCGCAGCCCAGGCCGCTTGCCCGGAGCCACACCAATCGGCAATCGCGTTACTGACCCATCTCCATGCATAGAGATACCGATTTGTGTTATTTCATCGCTTCTTCCAGAAGCTTTCTTACCAACTTCCGGCTACTAAGAACGGCAATTCTCTGTCGGAAGCGGCGGAACTGTAGCGAGTCCACTGAGCACAGAGTTACGCAAGGATCTCTTTGTGCGGCGCATCAGTTCATAGCTAGATCGAACGTCAATCTTTGTCAGGAAACGATAACGTTCATCCCATATTGTTGAGTGGTCAATGCCCGGCTTGGAACTGAAGAAAATCGGAACGCAGGAGTCCCTTCTCTTGCAAGAAGAGCGGAGTGCTGGCTTTTGGTCTGTGCAAAACAGACCACTTTCGCCAAAAGCAACGAGTTTTTTTGCAAGCCGGGGCGTGTGTTGTTGTTGTGCCTCGCCAAAGTGGGCGATGAACGGTGCAGAAAGGAGGTTGCAGTATTGACCGAATGAAAGCAGCCTTGCTGCGTCGGAGATGGAGACAGGCCCTCCGGGAGCGGGTATCTTACGATGCATCGCACAAGAGGAATACGGTGTATATGTATGATCATCATGCTGCGGATTCCTGCTTGCGGCATGGGGATTATGCAGAGCGAGGTGAACGCGATGCGCAGCATTCACGCTGTCGGAACGACCAGACTCAGCATGATCGCGTTCTTCGCATAGTGGAGGATGTATCTATCGAGCGCCGCATAATCGCTGGCTAGTGTCCTGAGTCTGAAGTTCGCATGATAATTGCACTGTCATCTTGAGCGGAGTTTGGCCGTTTTTTGGGCCAAACGGAGTCGAAAGATCTGCGGTTGTTCTTCAACGAACTTCGGATTCACCACTAGGCGATGGACTTAGTATTGACTTTGAACGGACAACTCCCTACGCTGTACGCGCTCACTCTTGCGATGAAAGAGCCGATCCTTTGTTGCAGCGCCGGATCAGCAGCATTGCTTCTGGCCTATATGTTGAGGCTAGAGCCTGTTATTAACTTCATGCGAGCATCCTGAAAAGTTGAGCGATCATGAGGCATGCGAAGGCGAGGAAGTGAAAGGCTCCGAGAGTGGTAGCGAGTCTTTCGTAATCGCGAGCCAATCGGCGGAATCGAGCGGCCCAGGCGAAGCTTCTTTCCACCACCCATCTTCGCGGCAGCAGTACGAAGCCGCGCTTTGCCTCGGTATGCTTGACCACTTCCAGTTGGATGCCATGCTCGGCTGCCGCTTGTTCGGCCGTCTCTCCTGTATAGCCTTGGTCCACATATGCCAACTCGACATTCTGCTGTGTAATCTGCTGCACTTGCCGGGCCAGTTCGCCCACCTGTGCGCGATCCTGCTCATCGGCCGGCGTGACGTGCAAGGCCAGTAGATGGCCCAGCGTATCGACTGCCGCATGGACCTTCGAACCCTTGCGCCGCTTGGCTCCATCGTAACCGGCTCGCGCTCCAGACTCGGGCGTCGATTGCAGGGTGCGGCTGTCCAGAATCATCGCCGTGGGCTGTGCCTTGCGCCCGGAAAACTCGCGCAACAGCATACGCAGATCCTCGACCATGGTCTCGAAACACTGGGCACGAATCCAGCGCTGAGTCTGTTGATAGACCACCGGCCAAGGAGGCAAATCATTGGGCATGTAGCGCCACTGTCCGCCCGTGCGCACGATGTAGCGAAGTCCATTGAACACCGAGCGAAGACTGTACTCCCGTTGCTCGGAGTCTTCCCGGCACAGCGCAAGATACGGCACCACAAAGGCCCACTCCTCGTCCGTCACGTCACTCGGATAACCAACCTGACCCTTGTTTCCCATCCTTTCATCGTCGGCCAAGGCAGAGCGCCCACGGATTTTCTTCATTCAAAAGGGATAAAGTTAATAACAGGCTCTAGGGTGCTCGAGTATGCGGCGCTATTCCTAGCGAAACCCTCTACAGTCGGGTGTTCGGCGCGCCAGGACATATCGAGCTATGTGGCGATATGCCCGGCGCTACGGCGCGATCCCCTAGAGTAGGAAGGAAGGGACGTCACGCAACCGCTGTCGACACCGACCTTTACAGTATTTGAACAATATTCTCGAACAGGATCATCGAGCCATCAAACGTCGAGTGAACGCCAAGCAGGGCTTCCGAGAATTCCAGGCGGCTCGGCGGACGATTCAAGGCTACGAGGCAGTCCACATGATCCGGAAGGGGCAAAGTCGATGGGTCGCGCGAAATGATCTTCTTCGTCAGATTCAGTTCATCGACAGCCCTTTCGATTTAGCGGCCTAAGAACGCACCACAGACACTCGGCGACAATCCTGTTTGCATTTAAGTAAGTTGCAACACTACCTTTCATTTCGTCTGCCGGGAATGGTCTGAGGAGGTCTATCGGCAACTGCGACGATTTGGCCGGCGCCGGGACTTGCTCACTGCAACCTTGCACCAGACCACGTAGTTGCAGATCTTCAGCCGACCGAAAGTCACCAGATTACAGTCGGAATCACGCGGTTAGAACGGCGCGGCCTTCTGAAAAGAGGATCTATCCTCCTCTGTTGGACTAATTCCCCTGGAGCTGTGTAGGGTGTAGTCGGAGGTTCTTGATGGGAGCCCGTGTCAAGAGTGTGATAAAGTCTCCGCCGGAAGCCTACCAACCAGCTTCGGCTTTTACTCATCTGCAGCCAGGAGGCCAAGGGTGAAGTCTTGGGCTAATCAATGACGCACGAAATCGCCTTTGAGATGGCCGCGTCCAGCGTGCGGTTCGGCGCTGGTGTCACGCGCGAAGTTGGCATGGATCTCGCGGACCTTAGAATCCGCAACGCCCTATTGATCACTGATTCACTCATACGGCAAATGCGTCCCGTGCAAACGGTGGTCGAATCGCTCGATGCGAATGGCATCGCCTACACACTTTACGACCGCGTGCGGGTCGAGCCTAACGACGAATCGTTTCTGGATGCGATCGCCTTCGCCAAGCAGTGCGACTACGGCGCAATCATTGCTGTGGGCGGTGGGTCCACTATTGACACAGCCAAAGCGGTGAATCTTTACACAACCTATCCGCCGGAAGATTTTCTCGACTACGTGAATCCGCCCATCGGCAAGGGCCTGCCGGTGCCGGGTTCTCTGAAGCCGTTAATTGCGATTCCCACCACGGCGGGCACGGGCAGCGAAACAACCGGCGTGGCTATTTTCGACTTGAGCATGATGCACGCCAAGACCGGCATCGCCAGCCGATGGCTCAAACCTACCCTCGGATTGCTCGATCCGGAAAACACCCGCACAATGCCCGTACAAGTGGCTGCCGCGACCGGCCTCGATGTGCTGAGCCACGCCGTCGAATCCTACACAGCGCTGCCGTACTCGGATCGCCTCTTGCCAGATCGCCCGATGTTGCGGCCCGCGTATCAGGGATCGAATCCCATCAGCGATGTGTGGTCGCTGCAGGCCTTGCGCATGGTGGCGCGATACCTCGTGCGCGCGGTGGAAGATCCTTCCGATGATGAGGCCCGTGCCAATATGCTGCTGGCCTCCTCTTACGCCGGAATCGGATTCGGCAACGCCGGAGTGCACTTGCCGCACGGAATGTCTTATCCAGTTTCGGGCATGGTGAAAGGCTATTTCGCGCCCGGTTACCGCGCCGATCATGCAATGGTGCCGCACGGATATTCCGTTGTGTTGAACGCTCCGGCGGTGTTCCGTTTCACGGCTAGCGCGAGTCCGCAGCGGCATTTGGAAGCCGCCCACGCGCTCGGCGCTAACATATCGGGTACTTTGCCCGCTGACGCGGGAAAGGTGCTCGCCGACCGCATAACCTGGTTCATTGAGCGGCTGAAACTGCCCAACGGGCTGCGTGCGCTGGGCTACACTTCATCCGATATCCCCGCTTTGGTCGAAGGCACTCTACCCCAGCACCGTGTCACCAAGCTCTCGCCGCGCCCGGCCGGAACTGAGGAACTTGCCCGACTGTTCGAAGACGCTTTCGTGGCATTTTGATCAATTTCGCCTTCAGAGGTCGCTCGAACGGTGACTGCCATTCCTTAGCGGGCTCGATGAGTTCACTAATATCGCCACGTGACCGTCAAGGCGACAATTCTACGTTGTGCCTCGCCAAAATACCGATCTGCCATCGAATCAGACAGATGAATTGTGCTCGTCCGCGTGCAAGAATTCTCTCATGCCGCGCTCGCTGAGGCTTCTTTCTGCTCTGATTCCCCGCTCTTTCCGTTCCCGCCGCGATCTACTCTTGGAAAATCTTGCTCTTCGACAGCAGCTCGCTGTTTGGAAACGTCGGCGTCCGCAGCCATGGATTTCGGCTTCTGGCAAATTGTTCTGGGTGATGCTACGGCGATTTTGGCCTGGGTGGCGGCGGGCGTTGATCCTGGTTCAACCTGAGACTCTTGTTCGCTGGCATCGGACCGGGTTCAAGCTATATTGGACATGGATCTCGCGGCATCGGACCCATGCGGGAAGAAAATGCGTGAGCAGGGAATTGCGCGATCACATCTTCCGCATGGTTGCGGAAAACCCAACCTGGGGTGCGCCACGCATTCATGGGGAACTGAAGATGCTCGGCTTCGACATCTCTGAACGTACCGTACTGCGTTGGATGAGGAAGGTACCGAGGAATCCTGAGCCGGTGAGGCGGTGGGCTGCCTTTCTGAATAATCATCGTGAAGCCATCGCCGCAATGGACTTCCTTACAGTGCCAACGCTGACCTTCGGTATTCTCTATTGCTTCTTCGTCATTGCGCATGACCGGCGGCGAATCCTGCACTTTAATGCCACCAGGCATCCGAACAGCGCTTGGTGATTCAGCAGTTGCGTGAAGCGTTCCCTACGATTCCGCGCCAAAATATCCGATCTTCGATCGAGCCGCCAACTTTGACCAAGAAGTCATCAGCGCCATTAATGGCTTCGGTATCCAACCGATGCGCACCAGTTTTCAAAGTCCGTGGCAGAATGGCGTCGCTGAGCGCTGGGTTGGTAGCTGCCGGCGGGATCTGTTCGATCATGTAATCGTTCTCAATCGACAACATCTGAAACGCCTGATAAACGAGTATATTGCCTACTATCACGAGGACCGGACGCATCTCGCCCTGTCGAAGGGAACGCCCGAGGAACGTAAGACTGAAAAGAATCCGACTGCCGGATGCGGGGTCTCATCAGTGCGGAGACTTGGTGGGTTGCACCATCGCTACAGTCTGGCTGCTTGAGCTCCGCTCGGTATGACCTTCGATGGAACCGGAATACCGGCTCGGAGAAGTATGCCTCCTACTGGAACGATGCGTTTGTCGTGTTTCCATCGTCCTTTGCGATCACCTGGCGGCGCTTTTCCAGCCGGGGACACGTCCAAAAAACATCCATCGAATTCGGTAGTCACGTAGATTTTGTGGGAGGATAGAATTTTGGCGAGGCGCACCCCAAGATTATGCGGAGATCAGGTCGTCTTAACGGTTAAGAGCTGCGCTCATTTTGCGCGGATGGCATTTTGGCGAGCCACAAGTCCTCCCCTTCAGATTACGAGAGAACGCCAGTATTCCCTGGTAGAGTTTTCTGGGAACAGGTCAAAACCAAGGAGGTCACCGCCGGTCTACTATGACGCATAACTATTTATAGAATCAATCGCTTAAAGGAGATTTGATCGATCATCGCTACAGACTACGCGCCCTGCCTCCCCAAGTCACCTCTTCGACTTTTTGATGACGTCGTTCTGTGACTGGGGGCCCTTTAGTCGCCAGTTGTCTCCGTTATTATCGTAGATCGCCAGACGTTCCAACACTTGGTTGAGGCCGTACCGGACGTGCGCCCGCATGGCAGCGTCTGCGACTAGCGGATCACCGCTGCACAAAGCTTCGGCTAAAGTCGAGTGGAATTGCTCCGGCTGTGTGCGGCGATGAGCGGCCGTGTCGTAAAGCCAGTTGAAGATGAGCACCTGCTCTTTCTCAATAGCGCGGCGCAGGCCCGGGCAGCGAGCCAGCTTTGCGATTTGCAGATGAAGTTGCATGTGATAGGTGTGCACCGAGAAAATGAATCGCGAGTCCGCCGGTTCTACAGCGCACACCTTATGCAGTTCATCGAGATGCCGAGCGCTGGTACGAAGCTGTTCCTTCTCCTCAGCTGTGATGTACTGCGCACATAGCCTCGCGGCCTGCGATTCCAGAGCCTCGCGGATTTCATTATTGTCGCGGATGTCTTGCTCGCTTGGAATGCGGACCCGAGTTCCGATTCGCGGCCGGCTTTCGACCAATTCCTCCGTCTCCAGACGCTTCAGGGCTTCGGTGATGGGAAGAAAACTCATGTTGAGACGGGCTGCCAGCCGTCTGCGCGACAGGATGTCTCCTACCGACAGTTCCCCGCTCAGAATCTCATTGCGAATCTGCTCGTACGCTCGATCGGACAGCGACTTGCGCTCAGTTTTCAGCCGGCTAGACGCGCGGGCGGTTTGTCTCAATTCAGGTTGGTCGATCATTTGTTCTCGCGGCGGCACGAAAATTCGAGCCCAGAATCAATTCTAATTTCAATCCTAACCGGCCGGTTATGGGATCTGCATTCTGTGGGAAAAGCCAACTTCTTTGTGGCAAAATGCCCGCATTCATTTTGGATACCTTGCGCGCGACGCTCAATGGGTTTTCCATCGCGCTCTCTCAAAGCTGCGTCATAACATAATACGACGCTATCCGATTTGTCGACCTTCTTCACCGTGGCAATAAAGTGATATATCATAGATTCGGAACCGTTGGCAAGAGGCTTCATCAATTCAAGGCGCACTCCTGTGCACTTCTGACGCGGACGCAGCCGGGTTAAGGATGACAAGCACTATGGAACTGGCAGGCAAGGTATGTCTGATCACCGGGGGAACGAGTGGTATCGGCGCAACAACGGCTCTTGCCTTTACCAGGCGCGGAGCGCGCGTTGCAGTCGCAGGGCGATGCCCGCGAAAGGATTCATTTGAAATGCTGAAAGCCACTGCAGAGGCGCATGGCGTTGAGGCCCATTTTATCCAGGCAGATGCAAGCAGCGCCGAAGATTGCGTCCGCACCGTCGCGGAAGCGCATGCCCTTTGGGGGCGCATCGATGTTCTGGTGCACGCCGCAGGCGCCGCAGTGCCCGGCGGATTCTTCGAGATAACCGACGAGAGCTGGGGTAAGGCCTTCGACGTGCATGTGCACGCTGTGTTGCGACTTGCTCGTGTCGCAGTGCCGCACATGATCGAGCAAGGTGAAGGCGCAATCATCCTCATCGGCTCCGCAGCCGGTCACCGTGGTTGCCTTGGCGCATTGGCGTATGGGGTGGCGAAAGGAGCCTTACCGCAGTTTGCGCGCACCCTCGCACGAGAGCTTGCAGACTACAATATCCGCGTGAATTGCGTGTCTCCGGGGGTCATTCGCACTCCCTTTCAGGATTTGCTCACGCCGGAACAGACAGAGAACAATATCAGGAATAGGATACCGCTCCATCGCGAAGGCAAACCTGAGCATGTCGCCCGCGGGATTCTGGAATTGGTGGAGAATGACTTCATCACTGGGGAAGACCTAGTCATCGATGGTGGCATGACCATGCGCATTGTCTAGCTAAACACGGCAGGTCCATGCGCCCTGCCGAGGGATCTTACGTCGCTCAAAGGTCATCGTTCCGCTATCTCCGCACGCCATCTGGCGACTTCGTGCAGATGTTTAGGCATCGCATCTTGCTTGTTCGGGATCGAAATGTAGAAGCTCTCTAAGGGGCCGCTCTGCGCAGGCCACTCCAGCTGGATTTGCGTTCCGCTTTCCGGCTCAGCATCCGCCGCGAAGTGAACTCCAGGCCGCATTGTCCCAGTCCCTCCACGCAGAATCGGCCTCAGCTGCCCCACTCGTGGGTACAGCGCGATTTCGCCGCCCTGGAGTTTATATGCGCTGCCTTCCCTGGGCGGGTGCGCCGAGGCCATCCACGAGTTCCGAGCTTTCGCGCACCATTCCTTCTCGACATGTCGTTCTCTACAAGTCCGGGAGGCCAGTGGGTGCCGCTACCCCAGTTTCTGCCCGCCGACGCTGGCTTTCACACCTTGACTACTGGTTCCCCGGTGGTTCCGCAATCCGTTTCCCGAGATGTATTGCTTCGGACCTTCGCTACAGATCATTTTGCGTATGACCTGTCGAGTTGAACGCCCTATGACGGATCTGACCGGGGATGCCGCCCAACCAAACGGGGGCATTTACTTCCGGGCTTCCGGCGATTTGGTCGCCCACCTCGCTGACGCATATGACTACGGTGGCGACTGGTAAATTCCACCCGGGACCCTCCACCCGCCAGAACCTTCGCCAGTTTCGATGCACAGTCATGTGGAACATTTAAGCCATTTGTAATATTCAAAATAGCAGCGATGCGATTTGCTTCTGGGCAAGTTCGTGGAGTTCCAGTTGCACCCATGTTTGAAGCAGTCGAACTGCGCCTTTTGGCCACAACACTCACCATCGCGGCTTTTGGCCGCAACAGCAAATGGCTATTTGAAGTTTTTCCCCCCGGTGCGACTTCAAGCGCCACCCTTCATCCTTCGCAGAGCATGAAGCTCGAACATCTTCTTGGCGCACAGAAAGGAGTGGGCACATGCCTGGCGCTTTCAATTAAAATTTGACATATCAGTACCACTAAATGTAACCTTTCCAACTTGGAGGAACGTTGCGAGCAAACCCTATGGTTGGACTGGTTAACTACTCAAAGGAACCCCACTCGGTAGAACTCCGGGAACTTCCTCTTCCTGAAATTGGCGAGGAGGATGTTTTATTTAAGGTGCACGCTGCAGCCATCTGTGGCAGCGATCTGCATCAATACACAGGCACGCAGAGCTGGCAGGTGAATTATCCAGTCGTCCTCGGGCATGAGTTCGCCGGTTCTGTTGCTAAACTTGGCAGCCGCGTAAATGGTTTCAAGGAGGGTGACCGCGTCGTAAGCGAAACAGCTGCGCTTCTACCTCCGGATTCCGCGTACATTCGTCAGGGACTCTACAATCTAGAGCCGAAGAGGCTCGGCTTCGGATACGGGGTCAACGGAGCGATGGCGCCCTTTGTGAAAGTTCCGGCGCGCTGCCTGCATCTTGTTCCGGCCTCGTTGTCATTGGATAAGGCGACATTGACCGAACCATGTTGTGTGGCCTACAACGCCGTTTGCGTCAATTCGCACGTTCGCCCCGGCGACACAATTGCAGTGATCGGACCGGGCCCAATCGGTCTGCTTTGCGCGGCGATGGCAAAGCTTTCTGGTGCCGGGCATCTCATCGTAATTGGCATTCCTGCCGATGCCAAACGGCTTGAGATCGCGAAGCGGATTGGTGCAGATACGATTCTCGGCGCGCAAGGCGAGAATGTCACCGAGTGGGTTAGGAATTTTGGCGATGGCTATGGAGTCGACCTGGCCATCGACGCTGCAGGCGTCTCCGCGTCGCTCAAGGTCGCGCTCGATATCGTCCGTCCGGCAGGCCAAATCACGAAGGTGGGGTGGGGGCCTCAGCCGCTTAACTTTTCGCTTGATCAACTCGTGCAGAAGTCGGTCACTCTTCAGGGGAGCTACTCGCACAACTGGCTAATTTGGGAGAAAGTCCTTTTCCTTTTGGCTAGCGGAAAAATCGATCTCAATCCCTTACTCAACCGGATTTCGCCGCTCTCCGAATGGCGCGAGGCCTTTGAGGAGATGCATTCAGGCGTAATCGTCAAAGGGGTGCTCAAGCCATGAGCCAACCGGGTTCTCCCGCAGGTATGCGCTTAAAGGACAAAGTAATCCTGGTGACCGGCTCGACCACCGGCATCGGGGAGGCCATTGTTCGACTCTTTGCTCGCGAAGGCGCGCAGGTCATGGTCCATGGAAGACGGAAAGATGCCGCGCAGAAACTGGCTGCCGAGATCGGGGAGCGGGCGTCATTCGTCATAGGAGCGCTCGAGGATCCCGAGATCCCTGCGATGCTTGTCGCCGAGACAATTGCGCGTTTTGGAAGAATTGACGGCCTTGTGAATAATGCGGCGGTCGTAACCCACGGAGGCATCGAAGACACAGACACCGAGGCTTTCGACCGGACTCTGGCTATCAACTTGCGGGCGCCGCTCTTTCTGATCCAGGCAGCTCTCCCGCATTTTCGGAAAGAGGGTGGTGGCCGAGTGTTGAATATCGGCTCGATCAACGCCTATTGCGGGGAGCGAATTCTGTTAGCTTACTCCATCTCCAAGGGCGGCTTGATGACGCTGACGCGTAACCTCGCAGACGCGCACGGAGTCGAAGGTATCCAAATCAATCAATTAAATGTCGGATGGACCCTCACACCCAATGAATATGCTCTGAAACTGAAAGATGGCCTTTCAGAGGATTGGCCCACCAAGCTGCCCAAGAGCGTGGCCCCGTCAGGCCGGATACATTCCCCCAACGAGGTGGCCTCGGCTGCGGTTTATTTCCTTTCCGATGAAGCGGCCCTCATTAACGGTTCGATTCTCGACGTGGAGCAATTTCCTGTCATCGGGCGAAATCCGGTAAAAGAGGCTTCATGAGTATGCCGATGAAGCCTAAACTGGCAGCTTTCCCGAAGTGTTACATCGACCAACTCTGTATCGATCGGACCATGACACTCTTCGAATGGATCGAACTTGCCGGCACGCTCGGTGTCGACGGACTTGAGTTCTATTCGGGCTTTTTGGAGGATGACGAGTCATTCCTGAGCAAGGTCAAGGTTGCACTTGAACAGCACAGCCTTTCCATGCCGATGCTCTGCTGCTCTCCCGATTTCACGCAGCCCGATCCGCTACTTCTGCAAAAAGAGATCGATCGTGAAAAGAGGATGATCGAAATCACCGCATTTTTCGGCGGCCGTTTTTGCCGTGTTCTTTCCGGTCAGCGCCGGCCTGGACTCACCCGGGAAAAAGGCGTCGCTCAGGTGGTCAGGGTCATAAAGGGCCTGTTACCGTTTGCCGAAGAGCATGGCGTCATTTTGAATATGGAAAACCATTACAAGGACAACTACTGGAAGTATCCAGAATTCGCCCAAAAAATGGACGTCTTCGTTGAAATCGTGGAGCAGATCGAATCGCCATGGTTTGGCGTCAACTTCGATCCTTCCAACGCGATCCTGGCCGGTGAGGACCCGCTAGCTCTCCTTGAGCGAGTGAAGCGCCGCGTTGTTTCGATGCATGCGAGCGACCGCTATTTGAAGAGCGGCACGATCGAGGACTTGCGCAAAGAGGAAGACTCAGTGGGCTATGCCAGCCGTCTCTCTCACGGCGTTATCGGAAAGGGAATGAATGACTATGACGCGATCTTTTCGACGCTCCAATCTGTTGGGTTTAACTCGTGGATTTCGATCGAAGATGGTATGGGCGGGATGGACGATCTGCGGGAATCAGCGCAATTTCTTAGAACCAAAATAGACTGCTACTTCAGGGAATGAAAGAATGAAATCCGCAAATCGTATCAATCACTTCACGACACTCAGCCGAGTTTTCCGGGTGACGCCGTCTTTCACGATGTCCTCACTGTCACCAGAAAAAATCGCTCCGGTGTCATTCAGATTTCAAGAAAGGAATGTTCATCAGGCTGTACTCTTCAGTGTGGAGTCAGCTTCCACGTGAACTTATTATGAAACCCATTGTGCAAATCTCGCTTGACATTACCTCTATTCCCGAAGCTCTCGAAACCGCGCACCTCGCCATGCGGTCCGGTGTTGATTGGTTAGAGGCGGGCACTCCCCTCATCATCGCTGAAGGGATGAACGGCGTTCGCGCTCTACGCGCCGACTTTCCTGACGTTCCCATTGTCGCCGACCTGAAAACCATGGACGGCGGTTGGCTTGAGGTAGAAATCATGGCAAAGGCCGGGGCAACTCACGTCGTGGTGATGGAACGCGCACATCCCGAGACGATCAAGATGGTGGTGAAAGCCGGAAAGGATCTAGGCGTTAAGGTTATGGGAGACAACCTAGCCGCGGAGGACAAGATAGCGGCCGCAAAAAGGCTTGAGGATTTCGGCTGCGATTTTGTCATTCATCATATTGGCTACGATGAACGTCGTGGCCTCGTGGCGGCAGGAAAGCAATGCCCCAGCCCGCTCGATCAATTACATGAGGTCGTCGCGGCTGTCAATGTGCCTGTCCAGGCTGTTGGCGGTCTCTCGATCGAGCAGGCGGTCCGGACTCCTGAATTCGGAGCTCCCCTCGTAGTCCTAGGTGCTCCCCTCACTATTGACGCCGATTCATTTAAGACTGCTTCTGGCAACCTCGAAGGTACGCTTCGGTTGGTTTGCGACAGAGTCCACGCATATCGGTGCTGATCCAAAGCGTTATTTGTCCTTAGAACCTGTCCAAAAACTGCGTGAGGAACCCCGGAAGGAATATGCATCGACTCTGTTGATGTTTATTTTTGGGGCATGTATCCGAGCGATTTGACGG
>JBAUCP010000238.1:0-3639 GCA_049677625.1 Occallatibacter sp.
TTCGTCTACCACTACTCGCTGCGTTCGCTCGAAAACCGCGACTGCAACTCTCCGCTTGGCAACGGCCGCATCCAGCTTACCGGCGATCTGGCCCCCGAACAGGACCACGCCGCAAAGCCGTCCGATCTCACCCTGGTGCTCGACCGTATCTCGGCCGGCGCGGGGCTCGATCTGCTGCGTACCGTCCGCAGCGGCCTGGCTCCCGATCTTGCAGCCAGCGGCACCGTGAGCGGCAAACTGGTTTACTCCACGGCTGTGCCGGCCGCAGCGCCTGCTAAAAAGAAAAGTCCCATGCCGTCCAGGCGGGCGCATTCGCAGCCCGCGCAGCCGCCGCAGGGTCCTCTCACCGGCTCGCTTACCGTGGATGGCTTCGCACTCAGCGGCGCGGGCCTCAGCCAGCCCATCCGGGCCTCCAAACTGGTTCTTGAACCGGTTGCCGAACCGGCTGCCGACCCACACGCCGCACCGGACCGCGCCGAAGCACTGGCGGGGTCCATGTCCATCCCCGCCGGCGGCGCCACACCTCTCTCGATCGGCTTCCAGCTCGCGCTCAGCGGGTACCAGGTGGTCCTGCGCGGCCCGGTGAGCTCTACGCGCATCCGCGAGCTGGCCCGCGCAGCCGGTTTTGCCAGCCTCGCCGGATTCGATAACCTTGCCGGAGATCCGGTTGCGCTCGACCTCAGCGCGCAGGGGCCATGGCTCCCGCCCGAGGAGAATCCTGCCGACAACACCGCATTGGCCGCAACTCCGGCCGCACCCGCGCCTGCTCCCATCGCGCAGGGCCCCGACACGCTTACCGGAACGGTGACCCTCCGCAACGCCAACTGGCGCGCCGATTTCCTTGCCAGCCATCTGGAGATCGCGCAGGCGACGCTTCATCTCGGCGGCGGCCAGCTCCTCTGGGACCCGATCGTCTTCTCCTACGGCACGGTGAAGGGAACGGCCAGTCTCGACCTGCCGCTCGACTGTCCCGGCCCTGCACCCTGCACACCGCAGTTCCAGCTTGCGTTCGGCGATCTGGACGCAGCCCGGCTGCAGACGGCAATTCTCGGCGTCCATGAGCAGGGCTCGCTGCTTTCCAGCCTCATTGACCGCCTGCATCCCTCCTCTGCGCCGCCCTGGCCGCGGCTTCAGGGCACCGTCAAAGCCGATTCGCTCATCCTCGGCCCGGTCACGCTCCGCCAGCCCTCGGCTGCGCTGCGCATCGATCCGGACGGCGCGGAGATTACAGATCTTGACGCAGGCCTGCTCGGGGGCCAACTCCAGCTCTCCGTATCTCTCGAAAAGCCCGCTACCGACCAGGACAAGCCCTCCTACGAGCTTGACGGCAGCTTCCAGAAGCTCAGCGCCTCGGACCTCGGCCAGTTGATTGGCCTGCGCTGGTCGGGCGGGCCGCTCGGCGGCGCCGGCAAGCTGGAGTTTTCCGGCTACACCGCTGCCGATCTGGCGGCCTCGGCCAAAGGCACGCTCCACTTCGACTGCCAGCGCAGCGCCATCGCCACGCCCGCTGCGGCACGCTCCTCGCGAGCCACAGCCTTTCCTCCCGCTCTGGCCCGCTTCGACCGCTGGACCGCCGACGCCGCAATTGCCAACGGCGCCATCACCCTCGGCCAGAATCAGGTCCGGCAGGCCGGCAGAAGCCAGTCTGTCGAGGGCACGCTGACCTTCGCGGACCCGCCCAAAGTCACCTTCGGCTCCGCCGTGGAATCGCAGCCTGTTGAAGCGAAAGCAGAAAAGCGCTAACCCTCCCTAATTTCCGGGTGCCCCACCTTCGCCGTCCGCCGCGGCGGACGGCGAAGGCGGGGAAAGCACATCCCGCATCCCTCCACCGTCAACCCGCCAAAACCCGCCGGATAGAATAGGCCTATGGCCTTATCCATCGCCTCTTCCCCAGTTCTGATCCACTGCAAAGGAGTCTTGTTCGACATGGACGGCATCCTGATCTCCTCGCTGGGCTCGGTCGAGCGCAGTTGGACAAAATGGGCCCGCCTGCGCGGTATCGACCCCGGCTACGCCATCGGCATCGCCCACGGCCGCCGCGCCATTGAGACCGTCGCACAGCTCCGGCCCGACCTCGACAGCCAGGCCGAGCTCAAGTTCATCGAAGACCTTGAGATTGAAGATAACGAGGGCCTCACCGTTCTGCCCGGCGTGCTCGATCTGCTCGCAACACTGCCCAAGAACGCATGGACTGTGGTCACCAGCGCCACGGAGCGCCTGGCCCGCGTGCGCCTGGCCGCCGGTGGCATTCCCGTCCCCGACCGCATTGTGACCGCGGACCAGGTGAAGCAAGGCAAGCCGAATCCCGAGCCGTTCCTCGCCGGCGCAGCATTGCTCGGCATTCCACCCGAGCAGTGCGTGGTCTTCGAGGACTCCTCTTCAGGCGCCAAAGCCGGCCGAGCCGCCGGCTGCACCGTGGTAGCCTCCATCTTTTCGCACGCTGCGGAGACGCTCGACGCCGCGCACTACCTGGTTCCGGATTTGAAGGATGTGCGCGCGGAGCGCGAAGCCGATGGCCTGGCCATCAGGCTGACCCCGCTCGCAGTCTGACCCCTGACCCCTGAAACCTGATCCCTGTCGCTACTCGTTCGCCTCGATCCGCCGCCCGTGCAGGTCCTGGTCAGGCCGCGTGTTCATCTTGTAGAGATTGGAAAAAGCGCGCAACTGCTCGCGGCTGACGCTCACAATCTGCTCGAAGACGAACCACTGCGCTCCTTCCGTGCAGGGCGGGGTCAGTTCCGAGCCGGTGTAGGTCCAGTAGCCGCGGTCGCCCGGCAGCAGGCCGCCGGGATTCACCATGTCGGTAATCTTCTCGCTCGCGCCTGGCTTCGCAGGCAGATTTGCCCACAGTGTGGCCAGTGTGGCGTTCGGGTTGCCGCGGTCCTCGCTCATGCGCGCCGCGACAATGGCCATCTTGCCATCCGCGCTCTTATGCACCAGGTCGACTTCCATGTCGGCCAGCTTGCCCTTCACCGAATGCTCGCTGGGCCGGTGAAACTCCAGACTCATCAGCTCGTACCGCGTCCCGCCGGCCACAATGTAGCTGCCGGGGTCCACATGCACAACCACGCCGCGTCCGGTGTTCTCCACCGTGACCGGCCCGGCGATGTAGTGGAACTCGATGGGCTGGAGCGCCGTATTCAGATGCGCCCCGCGAATATCTATGGGCGATTGCTCGTGCCCCTTCGAGCAGGCCTCATACGCCGGGCTGAGCTTGCCCCAGACCAGCGGGCCGGTGTGTCCCGCGTAGTTCCAGTCAGCGGCGTTCTGTGCAGTGCAGATGGCGGAAAAGCCAAGCAGAAGAGCGGCAGTTCGAAAAAGACGCATCCTTAACTCCATCGTTGGAGACGCCTCCGGCATCCCCGGAAGATTCTATAGCCTTTCAGGAAAGAGCGTCTTCCGGATGCCTGCGCGATGCGGCTCCGCAGCGGGTGAGAAAGCTGCTGCCCGCAGAGTCTCCTGCGTACCTGTCCGCGCCTGAAAGCATCCTGAGAGATGGACGCATGAGCGGGGAAAAAGGAGATTGGCAAGTCGAGAATGGATCAACAGCGGAACGGGAGTGCTGCCTTGATTCGCGCCGTACGGCTCCAGGCTATTCGCCGGTACGACTCGCACTCACGCCGGGTGCCCCAGGTCTCG
>JBAUCP010000239.1:0-2177 GCA_049677625.1 Occallatibacter sp.
CAATTCTTTCTTGCCTGCTGCATCTTCATGATCTACCTGGTTTCCGTCATTCTGGAGGAGCGGGACGAAACGGAATACCGGCTCCAGAAAGTCTCGTCGATTCACTCCATGGTGACGGATAATTCGCGCGACGTGATCCTGCTCGCCGATCTTGACGGCCGCTGCACTTACGTCTCGCCCGCAATCGAAGGCATGAACGGCTGGAAACCCGAGGAGCTGATCGACCAGAAGCTCTCCGAGCAGACCCATCCCGACGATCGCGCCAAGGTGGAAGATGCGGTTCACCGGCTTCGTCATGGCTCTGAGGGAGCCATCATCGAGTACCGCACGCAAAAGCGGGACGGTGAGTATATCTGGGTCGAGTCAAGCCTTCGCTTGTTCCGGCACCGGAGAACCCGCATTCCTGCCGGCAGTCTGAGTCTTGTACGGGACATCACGGAGCGAAAACACAGCGAGGGATTGCTCCTGAAGGCCTACCAGGCGCTCGAAGAATTAGCGGTTGTGGATGCGCTGACCGGCGTAGCCAACCGGCGGCGATTCAATGAATACCTGGCCACGGAATGGAGCAGATCGGCGCGCCTTGAGAAACCCATTTCGCTGCTCCTGGTCGATGCCGACTCTTTCAAGCAGCATAACGACTCCCACGGCCACCTGAGCGGTGACAGATGTTTGAAGCAGATCGGCGAGGCGGCCATCGAAGCGGCCAAGCGGGCGGAAGACCTGGTAGCCCGCTTTGGCGGTGACGAGTTCGCCGTCATTTTGCCGAACACGGACAATGAGGGCGCCGTCGATGTGGGCATCAAAATCAGAGAGGCCCTGGCGCAGAGCAATCCGGTTCGCGACGACGACCCTGAGGAGTCCGTGACGGTCTCCATCGGTTGCGCTACCCTGGTCCCCAGGCTGGGAGACCACGCTGAAACCATCATTCAAATGGCGGACGAGGCGCTCTACGAGGCCAAGCGCAAGGGCCGTAATCAGATGTGCATTGGTTGTCTCCCGCCGCCGGCTACCGCCGCAACCGCGGGCGACAGTCCGGAGAGCGCATCCTAGAGCATTTTCGATCCACATGTTGACGTTTTGACTGCATTGAAGGTGGATTCTGTAAAGAGCAGGATCGAAAATGCCGTAGTGTCCTGAGTCTGAAGTTCGCATGATAATTGCACTGTCATCTTGAGCGGAGTTTGGCCGTTTTTTGGGCCAAACGGAGTCGAAAGATCTGCGGTTGTTCTTCAACGAACTTCGGATTCACCACACTAGCGAAGCGCCCAATTTAGGCCAGTAGTGCAAGATGATCGTGTACTGCGCTGGCGCGCCTCACATCAACCGGGCTTGAGATCCTGCGGGATTTGGACAAAATACAAAGTTAGATTCGTCATATGGACCATGAACTGTGTAGCCCAGGTCGCGAAGAAAGGTGGTGATCTCCGCCGCGCTTGTGTGCATAGGCTGGAGCAAGGAGTCATCTAATTCGATAAGAATGACGGGGTGATGTCGGGCGAGCGTGTCCTTCGCTCCAGTGAGCACTCGCAGTTCCGCACCTTCCACATCGATCTTCAGTACGTCCACCCGCGAGACACCTATTGACTTGAGGATGGAATCAAGGGGCCGAGCCGGCACTTGATGGGTCACGCCTAAAGGCCCCCACTGCGAGGCATTGCTTTGAGACAGGGAGCTGCTTCCAGTGTTGGAGTCGCTGGCGGTGAATAAGTCAATAACACCTTCCGCATCCGAACACGCAACAGGCTCCACAGTAACTACACTTGCGCCATTCGCCTGAATGTTACCTCGTAGCGTAGAAATCATCTGAGGATGTGCTTCGATTGCGATCACCCGCCCGCTCGTGCCGACAACGGCTGCAGCCTTGAGGGAGAAGTACCCCATGTGAGCCCCGACATCGACGACAGTTGCCCCGCTGCTAAGGTGCGGCAGAACAGCAAGCCAACTGGCCTCTTCCCAAACACAGGTTTCCAAAATCACGCGAGAAACAAGATCATTCCCGGCAAGCAGCATTCTCACTTTCGGTTCTATCTGCAGCCACACCGGAACGAAGGACTTTAAGGCCGGTTTGACAATTCTTGGAAGGCCCCTGCCTCGAGAGAATGGCCAGTGGGCTTGCCATCCGCGCAGCACTGAGTAATAGGCCAGCGTTTGAGTCGCGGCGCCCGTCGTCATTCTGG
>JBAUCP010000240.1:0-1961 GCA_049677625.1 Occallatibacter sp.
AAGCCATTCATTGCTTTTGGAGTTGGAATTATGTGCTGGCGTTCGAGTTGCGCTTACATTTCAAACAGCGTTGGTTCTGATGGCGGAAGTTTCTTGCCTTGGTGCCAATCTCGCTCGATCTCTTTCAGAGTTCTTCTGTTCTTGAGAACGCTATTTGGAGCTTCTTCCAGAATGCTCGGTGCATCCTCGCTTCTTGCGAACGAATCGGGGTTTTTGCTGATCGTCCAAACAGAGCGCCCATTTCTTTTTTGGCAGTCACTGCCGGTCAAAGTCCAGCCACCCTTCAGCTTTTCTCCAGCGAGTATGAATCTCAAGATGCCTTTTTGCAGGCAGGCATTGATGTCGATGCACTCGGGATAGGGTTCCCACATGCCACGATCCCACAACATGATGGTGCCGCTCGGGTGCACACCTTCAAACGGGCCGTATTCTCTGCGATGGTCTTCCACCTCGATTGCCTCGCAGTGATCGCCAGGGTAGTAGCTCAGTCCTTTCGGCAGCGCCCAACTCCGGAGTACTCCTTCATACTCCAATCGCAAGTCGTAGTGGAAATACCCGGAGGCGTCATGATACTTGACGAAGAACCGGCGGAGAAAAGCGGGATTTTGTGGTTTGCTCTTCATCGCATTTTGCCATGAGCTACGTTTCTCAGGCTATTATCTCGCAGAAACAAATCCTAAAATCTCGTTCATCACTTCCGGGCCTTCACTGGTGGCGAATAGATATTGCGCATGGGCTGTGCCTTCGACGACCACGAGCTTCTTCGGCTCCGGAGTGCGCGCGAAATGCTTTCGAATTCCTGTGATCCGCAGACCGTCACTGTTTCCGTCGCCGCGCGCTACGATGTAGAGCTTGCGGCCCTTGAGTTTTTCGGGCTCGTCAGCGCCGGATGAGGCGAGGAAGACTATGTGATCGATCTCGCCAGGCTTTGACTGCACATCGGCTTCGCCCACTGCATCCCCGCCGAGGCTTGCGCCGATGGCGGACACGCTTCTCATCCCGATTGCATGCAGATAGCGCACAGACGCCAGAACGTCGGCTGCATTGTCTGGCGTTGAGCCTTCGGCGTTGGGCGTACCGTCCGGGTACACGGTGTCGCCGCGGAAGTTGATGGCGAGCACGGTGAATCCCGCATTGGCAAAGACGGTGGCCTGATCTTTCCAGCTTTCTTTGTTGAAGCGGCCGCCGTGCGCGAGCACGAGTCCGCGAGAGCCACTGCCGTAGAGATCTCCGTGAACCGGCGCGGACTTATCAGGAACTGTGCTGGTGACGGGCCGCTGCGCCAGAGCGATGGCGGGCAGCAGTGCGCAGGCGAATGCGAAGTCACTGAGCTTCATGGCACGTTCTCTCTTGCGTGGTTTTTCCGTTCGATCTGGCGGCTCAGCGCCAGCATCACGACGGCGGAGAGAGCCATCATAGCGCCGACCACGTCGAGGCCGCCCGCATACGTGCCCCAGCGCTGCTTGATGATGCCGATGAGCCAGGGGCCGATGAATCCGCCGATGTTGCCCAGGGAGTTGATCCAGGCAATGCCGGCGGCGGCGCTTGCGCCAGAAAGAAAGGCTCCCGGCAGAGCCCACACCGGGCCCTTGGGCGCGTTAGCGCCGAAGTAGACGATGGTGAGAGCCAGAACCACCGCGAAGATGGTGTGGGCGCTGCCGGCCCACAGCATGCCCGCGCAACCGAGCAGGCAGGGAATGGCGACGTGCCAGGTGCGTTCGAGGGTGCGGTCGGAGTTGCGTGCCCAGAGCACCATTCCTATGACTGCGACGACGCTGGGTACAGTGTTGATCCAGCCGATGGTGAGCGCGGAGTAGCCGAACTCGTGAATGATGAGCGGCGACCAGAGCCCGACGGCGTAGAGGCCTGCCGAGTTGCCCATGTAGATGAGTGCCAGCGCCAGCACACGCGGATCGCGGAGCGTGGCCCATGCGGCGGCAGTGCTGGTTTTGTGCGTGTCG
>JBAUCP010000241.1:0-4843 GCA_049677625.1 Occallatibacter sp.
TGCGGCGCAGACGGACCCGGCTCTGGCTGCCGGCGTAGGAGCGCGACGACTCCTGCAGCGTGCGCAAAACCTGTTTGTCGTCAAACGAAAGCGCAGGGATAAGCCCGGCGACCAGGCCACAGATGAGCATGATGGCCAGGGCGAAGAGAACTGTGGCGCTGTCCAGGTGAATGGCGTCGGCGCGGGGCAGATCGGTGCGCACGTTGACCAGCCACTGCACCGCGAGCGTGGCCAGGAGCAGACCGAGGCCGCCGCCGGCGATGGAGAGCAGCACGCTTTCGGTGACCTGTTCCCGGATGAGGCGGGCGCGGCTTCCGCCGAGCGCGGTGCGCACCGCGGCCTCCCTGCGGCGCGAGGCGGCACGGGCAACGAGCAGGTTGGCGATGTTGAGGCAGGCGATGAGCAGCAGACAGCCGGTGGCGGCGAAGAGGACGTAAAGTGCGGTCTTGATTTGGCCCACTTGCGCTTCCAGCATGGGCATGGTGGTGGTTGCATCGAAGATGGGCCCGACGGGAAACTGCTTGCGGATGCGGGCCTGGATCGCGCTCATCTCGGCATTGACCGCGGGGATGGTGACGTTGGGCTTGAGCCGCGCCAGAACTTCGAAGTTGTGCGCGCCGTGTGCGGTGGTAAAGCCGGGCCATGTCTCCTCGTGGCGAACCGGCGTCCAGAGCTGCATGGTGGGATCGGAGTAAGTGAACCACGAGGGAAGAACGCCGATGACGGTGTAGGGCTTTGTGTCGAGCAGGATGGTCTGGCCCAGGATATGTGGATCGCCGCCGAAACGGCGTTTCCAGAGCCCCCAGGTGAGGATGGCGGTCGCGTTGGCGTCAGGACGGTCGTCGCTCGAGGTAAACAGGCGGCCCAGGGCCGGCTCTACGCCGAGCATGGGCAAGAGATTCCAGCTTGCCTGCTGGGCGAAGATTTGTTCGGGGAGCTGGCCGGAGGAACCGGAGAGGTTGTAGCCGCTCCAGCAGAGCATGGCCATCTGCTCCACGGTGTGGGCCTGGGACTGCCAGTCAAAGAAGTCGGCGCCGGAGGCGTGAATGTGGTGGTCCGGATTAGACGAGTCCTTCTCGTAGATTTCTACTAGGCGGCCAGGGTCTTTGAAGGGCAGCGGCTTGAGCAGGATGCCGCGGATCACGGTGAAGAGCGCCACGTTGGCGCCGATGCCGAGCGCCATGACCAGGATGGCGATGGCGGTAAAGCCGGGGGTGCGGCGGAGGGTGCGGATGCCGTAGCGCAGGTCGCGGACGAAGGATTCGAGCCAAGTCCAGCTCCAGGTGGCGCGGGTCTGGTCGCGGAGCAGGGCGGGGTTGCCGAAGGTGCGCAGTGCGGCGCAGCGGGCTTCGCTCGCGCTCATGCCGTCGGCGAGGTTCTCTTCGATCTGGCGGTCGAGATGGAAGCGCAGCTCGTCGTCGAGGCACGCGGCGGCCTTGCGGCGCTGGAACAGCATGCGGATTTTCATCGTCAGTTGTGTGAGCCAGCGCATGTGGACCCTCCACTGTCTCTTCTTGTGGTTTCCCACCCTTTCGACCGCAACCACCCCGGTAAGTCGAAAGGATGGGGCACGGAGTTCTTTGCCGTTCCCTATTGCCTGTTCCCTATTCCCTGTTCCTCGCTTCTTCAAGCTTCGCTGACGACAAGGTTGATGGCGGTGGAGAGCCGGTTCCAGTTGGCGGCTTCGGCCTCCAGTTGTTTGCGGCCGGCTGCGGTGAGCGAGTAGAACTTGGCCTGGCGCCCGGTTTCGCTTTCGGCCCACCGGGCCTTGATCCAGCCCTGCTGCTCGAGGCGGTGGAGAGCGGGATAGAGCGAACCCTGCTGCACCTGGAGGACTTCGCCGGAGACCTGTTGAATGCGCTTGGCGATGGCCCAGCCGTGCATGGGTTCGAGGGAGACGGTTTTGAGGATCAGCAGGTCGAGCGTGCCCTGGACGAGATCGTTCGGTTTACCCATACCTAGATTATCTACAACAACCATGTGTAGACCGTCAAGGTGTCGGTGAAAATTCCGTTCGATTCGGGGCTTATCACCCTTTGCCGGCTTGACTTTACCCGGTTCGGGTGTATGCTCCACTCGCGGGGGGGTATTTTTGCCGGTATGGTGAATACGCCGATCAAAGTGATCACAGTGGAGCGGGAATACGGCTCGCGGGGCGGGGAGTTTGCACACAACCTGGCCGAGCGGCTGGGGTGGCGGCTGCTGGACTCGGAACTGGTGGCGCGGGCGGCCCGAATTGCTGGAGTGGATCCCAAGCTGGCGGAGCGGTTCGACGAGCGGCTCGATCCCTGGTACTACCGTTACGGCAAGCTCTTCTTCCAGGATTCGTCCTATTCCATGCTGAGCAACTCACAGGATTTCATCTTCGACTCCGAGCGCATGCTGACGTTGATCCGGCAGGAGATTCTGAACGCGGCCAAGGAGGGCAACTGCGTTCTGGTGGGGCGTGGCGCGGCCTGCGCGCTGGCCGGGCAGCCGGGGTGCTTCCACATCTTTGTGTATGCCACCAGCCGGGCCAAGCGCGAGTGGTTCGAAAGGGCGTTTCCCAAGCAGGCTGACAACGCCGAGCAGCACCTGGCGGCCTTCGACAAGCGGCGCGCCGCGATGATCCGCAGGTTTTATCAGCAGGATTGGTGCGCGCGCGGGCTTTACCACATGCTGCTGAACTCGTGCATCGGCACGGAGTCCATGATTGCCGCGGTGCAGAGCGCGACCGGGCTTGGCGTGCCGGAGACGCTCAGTGCGCCGGGGAGCTGTCCGGACGATCTGCAGCCTGCCGATCGGGAGCGAGGTTCGTCCGCGGTTGTTTAGACGGCAATGCGCCGAACGCGCGGAGCAATGCGGGTGAATATCTCCCAGGGGATTGTGCCCGCGGCAGTTGCGTGGTCAAATGCGCTGATGGTCTCGCTGCCCTGTGTTCCCACAATCACAACTTCATCGCCGGGCTTGACGCCGGGAATCTCTGTCACGTCGAGGACGGCCTGATCCATGCTGATGCGGCCGACCAGCGGAGCGCGCTCGCCGCGGACGAGCAGGCTGAAGCGGTTGCCGAGGCTGCGGGTAAGACCGTCGCCATATCCGGCGGCGACGAGCGCCAGACGCATGGGCTCGGTTGCGACGAAGGTTCCGTTGTAGCCGACGACCGCACCTGCCGGAACCGTGCGCACCCCCACCACTTCGGTCTTCCAGCTGAACACCGGTTGGAGATTTGCGCGCGCTGCGGTGAGCGAGGCCGGCTCCTGGGCCGGGAACTGCGAAGCCAATTCCGGAGCAAATTTCGGAACTAGGCCGTAAAGCGCAAGACCGGGACGGAGCAGGGCTTTCATGCCATGGCGGGCGGCGAGGTCGGCCACGGCGCGGGCCTGGCCGGAGAGCAGCGCGGCAGAGTTGCCCACGTTGAGCCACTCGCCGAAGAGGCCGGCGGAAGAGATGCGGCTGAGGGATTCGTCGAGGCGGGCGAGTTGAGTATCGGTCACCTGGCCATCGGATTCATCGGCGGCGAAGAGATGGGTCATCACGCCCTGGAGCGTGAAGGGCGAGGCGGGCGAGATGCGGGCGAGGATGGCCGGGAGCGACTCCGGGCTCGCGCCCTGGCGGCTCATGCCGGTGTCGATCTCAAGGTGAATGGGCAGCGAACCGTGGCCGCAGCCGGCGGCGCGAGCGGCCGCTTCGAGCTCGTCAAGCTGCCAGGTTTCCCAGACCACCGGGGTGAGCTTGTGCCGGATGAGCGCTGCGCCCTGGCCGGGAAAGACGCCGGCGATGACGAGAATCCGGGTTTCATTTTGGGCGGAGGGGCACAGGGCGCGGGCGGCAATGCCTTCCTCGACGCTGGTGACGCCGAGCCACTGTGCGCCGGCGCGTGCGACAGCCGGTGCGCACAGCGCGAGCGAGTGGCCGTAGGCGTCAGCCTTGACGATGGCCAGAAGCTCGGCGTGCGGCGCGGCGAGCGCTGCGAGAAAGCGATAGTTTTCTTCGAGCGCGCGGGGGCGGATTTCGACCCGGCAGGGACGGGTTGGCATGCGGGGTTCCACGCATCAGTTTACGGTATGGGCTGAGCCGCGATGCCCCATTCGATTCTCTGATCCTCTGCGCTGAAGCTGACAAGGGCAGCAAAAAACGTGTTTCATCCCATCCGCAGCGGGGATACAATGTGGCTCTGCTCGCCTGATAGAAGCCTGGGACATCTTCCGACGAAACTGTTCAGACGATGCGAGGAGGTGAGCGGATGTCAGATTCACCCGGCAAGTTTCTCAATTTCCTTGATCAGCTTTTGCCTTTTCTTGCAGTGTGTCCGCCGTGGCTCAGGCTTTGGGTTCACGTCCTGATCCTGATCAATTTCCTTACCATCGCGGGCCTCGCAATTGTTTATTTACGGTCGAAGGAGAAAGCGATCGACGAGGGATCGCTGGCCTATTTTTCCATTTTGACTCCGACCGACAGCCAGCAAATACCTCTCAACGACAACGGCACCTGGATGCTTACCGGCACGCTTCCGAAGACAAAGGACGCCGATTTCATTGTGCAGGTTCTGAAGCTTCCAGATGGGCAATCTATCCCTCAAACCGGACAAAAGATCAGATCCAGTTTCGATGGCCAATGGAGTTTGGAGCCGGCGCGGTTTGACGGGTATGGCTCCTACAAAATCAACGTAACAGGCTTGCTGAATGGGGACAGCCTGGTGCGTACGGTTACCGTGACCTGCTACGACAAGGCAACCATCTATAAGGTGAGCATCGAACGGGAGATGAAGTTTCGGACCGGCGCCAACGTCGAGTCGCTGCCCGCCGGCGCCATCTCACAAGGCGAAGCAATTGAGCAGCTCCAGACATTGCAAAATGACTTC
>JBAUCP010000242.1:0-4332 GCA_049677625.1 Occallatibacter sp.
TATGCTCCCACTTTCGTCACGGAGATGAACGCTACGATCGAGCAGGCCCTGAAGGGGAATTCGGCGCTTCGAGTCAGTTGGACCTGGGCCCATGCGGCAAATCTGGACCACCCATATTATGTGAACTATCATCCCTCCACCTATACGTGGGAGATGGAAACCGGCATCGTTCCGCCGACCGGTGGCGCTTCTGTCATCGGAACGCCTCAGCAAAATACCTACGCTTCGACTGCAACCGGTCCTTATGACCAGACAAAATATGGCAGCAGTCTTCTGTGGCAGGCAAAAGACGGCTGGTCCAACGACAACTCGCTGGAGGTTAACTATCAGAGGCTGTTCCATCACGGCATCGCCTACCAGATCAGCTATGCGTTATCCAAGCCGATGAGGCTCGGAGGGAACTCTTCCCGCGACGGCCTGGTCTATACGGCCGCTTCCTATCTTGGCGCCAACGGTTCGCCTACGGTCGGAACCATGACGTCGGCTTACCCTGTTGTCGCGCCCCGTCTTCCTCCGGCCCGTCCAACTGGTATCGCGCCCTATGCCGATTACAAGGCGCTCGCCAGATACGAGCAATATGTTCGCGACAACGCCATACCCTTGCACCACATCACCTTCAACGGAATTGTCGATCTGCCATTCGGGCGGGGAAAGCGGTTCCTGAGCAATTCCAACCGATTTATGGACGAAGTGGTCGGCGGTTTCCAACTCGCCGGCGACGGCAATATCGTGACTCAGGACTATTCTCTGCAGCTACTCACAAGCTCAGTTAATCCCGCAATCAACTGGGGACCGACCAACCCTCTCAAGGTATACAAACATGGCGCTAAAATTACCGACTGCCGCAGTGGCGTATGTCATCCATCCTACCTGTGGTTCAACGGATACCTGGCTCCGACTGTAAATGCCAACGTGGACTGCACCGCGAAGTGCATCTCCGGCCTTCCGGCTAATTACGTGCCCTTTCAGACGCCGATAGACAACGTGCCAGGCACTCCAAATTATGGAACAAATAACGTGACCGTTAATTTGAGCAACGGCAGCTCGACCACGGTCGGCTACTCTCCCGGCGGCACAGGTTCATATCCTTTTGCCAAAACCTTCCTCAACGGCCCGATCAACTATACGGTTGACCTTTCCGTGTTCAAGGTGTTTCCAATCACGGAGGCCATGAATCTGAGATTCAACATGGATGCGTTCAACGCCCTGAACATGCAAGGGTACAACAACCCGAACATCCTCGATGGCACAGAAGCAGTGGCATCCAACGGCGTATCCAACTCCGCCAACACTCCTCGACAGGTGCAGTTCACGCTGCGGCTCACCTTCTGACAAACCGTATCAACCACTCATACCGGTCCCGAAAGCAGCGTCAGCCGGGGCCGGTATGACGGTTCGCGTTTCAACTCTTGCGCCTGCCGCTGGAATGCACCCTCCGGAAACCATCCTCCGGCCAGGATTGCCATGTAGAAGGGAATGAGACCATGAATAGGTATAGAAGCAGTGTCCCCAATTTGCCTTGTTTCGTGCCCAGCCGTTGTGGGCCGCTCTTTCTTATTGCTATCTGCATCCTCTTCTGCGGGTTTTCGGCTGTCCAGCCGGCGAGTGCAGAGAGTCTGGTTCTTCAGTCCCCTAAAGGAGCGCTCACGCTGAATGTTGCACTGGATTCTCAAGGCTCCCTCACCTACTCAGTAAATCGAGGTCGGGAGTCTGTCCTTTTGCCGTCGCGCCTGGGTTTCGAGCCTGATTGGGTGAGCGGATTCAGGATTGCTTCCAGCGAAAGACTGCACCACAGCGAATATTGGAAACCGCTCTATGGCGAGCGCGACATCATGCCCGATGTCTACAACCAACTCACCGTCAAGCTGGCGCAGTCCAACGGGCATGAGCTCACAGTTGAGTTCCGCGCCTATGACGAGGGCGTGGCGCTGCGGTACGGCGCTCAGGGGCCCATGGAAGCCGGCAAGGAGCTCACGGAGTTTCACTTGCCGGCCAACAGCTTTGCATACGAGGAACACGGAACTGAAGGAGAGTATTCGCGCAATTCTGTATCGAAGATCGCGCCGCACTGCCAAACCCCGCTCACGGTCGCGCTTGCCGACGGCTCCTATGCGGCCGTGCTCGAAGCTGCAAACGTGGATTTCCCGCAGATGACGGTTAGTTCGGAAGAGGGGCGGGATGACACACTGATTGCCGAATTGGGCGGTCCTGGCGCTTTGCCCGCGGGAGGATTCACGCCCTGGCGATTGATCATGTTCGCAAAGACGCCCGGCGAGCTGCTCGAACACGATTACCTTGAACTGGATCTGAACTCCAGGCAGGCTCTCACCGATACCAGTTGGATCAAACCTGGCACCGCCATGCGCGAGGTCACTCTTTCAACCGCAGGCGCGCACAAGTTGATCGATTTCGCGGCGGCTCACCATATCCGGTACATTGGCTTCGACGCCGGATGGTATGGATCAGAGGACTACACCGTGGGCGACGCGACGCACGAGCGAACTGAGGACAGAAGCGGGCAGCCGGCGCCTCCGCTGAGCATTCAGGACGTTGCGCGCTACGGCAAAGAGCATGGGGTGGGAGTCTGGGTCTACATTGACCACAAGCAAGCTGAAAAACAGCGCGATATTCTTTTCCCCCTCTATGAAAAATGGGGGCTTGCGGGCGTCAAGATTGGATTTGTAACCGTGGGCACGCAGCAAAACACCTCGTGGCTGACAGAAACTATGCGCAAGGCCGCGCAGCATCATCTGATGCTCGACATTCACGACTCCTATCGAACGACCGGGTATACGCGCACCTATCCCAACCTTCTCACCGTTGAGGGTATTCGCGGCAACGAGCACTTTCCAACACCGGAGCATAATGCGACCATTCCGTTCACACGATTCCTGGCGGGCTCTGCCGACTACACGATCTGTTACTACTCCCCACATCTGAAGAATACCCATGCTCATCAGCTGGCCATGTCCGTCATCGTCTATAGCCCGCTTCAGTGGATTCTCTGGTACGACCGGCCATCCGATTTTCATGGCGAGCCGGAGATTGGCTGGTTTGAGCATCTGCCCACGGTTTGGGACGAAACCAGGGTACCGCTCGGCGAAATCGGCAAGTATGCCGTGCTCGCGCGGCGTAGTGACAAGGACTGGTACGTAGGCGCAATCGGAGATAGTCAAGGCTTGACTTTGCATCTGCCGATGCAATTCCTGAAGGCGGGCGTTACCTATGATGCCACGATCTATTCAGACGATCCTGCCGTGCGGACCGCGACGCACGTTGCCATCACGCATCGCAGGTTCACAAGCAAGAGTGTCGCCGATCTTCCCTTGGCTCCTAGCGGCGGAGAGGCGCTCTACCTCACGCCCGTGAACTAAATGGTTCGATAGCAAAGGATACCCACTGGTTCATCGATCTCAGAGAAGCTACAGCATTTTCGATCCCGCTGTTTACAGAAACCACGCAGCGAGGGGGCATTCGCCGCGGCGTCATCTCGTCAATCTGTTTCTTCCAGAGTGCGAGCTGATGCTGTTCGGCAGTCACATGATTTTTCAGCAGAAGATAATCGACCTTGTCCTCCTGCGAAAGCGCATCGAAGTTCATCGCCGCCAGCTTTGCCTGCGTGTCGTCATAGAATTCTTCAAGCCGGGACCCGCGCACGGGCGATATGTCCACAGAATAGGTGCTGTCGAGGGCTCTCCAGTCAGCCGCGAACTCGCGAATCACTTGCGGCATCTGCGATTGCGGCCCTGCCTGCGCGACCAAGCCGGCGCTCAACATCATGCCGGCGCGGCTGGCCGAGGTCTTGAGCAAGGCCCTGGGCGAGCCAGTCAAACCCGAAGAGCTGCCGTTTGACCGGCTCGATCTGGAGCCGGGCGGTGCGGCCCTGCGCTTCATGCACGAACACGAGCTCTGGCGCTGCGACCTGACGGCGTACATCTGCGCCAAACTGCCTGCAGCGGAGAAAGAGTCCGTTGCGGATGACGATGGCGGCTATGATTCGCCGCCGCCGGCCGTCAACAGCCCCGAGCAGGGTCTTTTGTCCCCAGACGGCAAATGGCTGGCCTTCGTGAAAAACTACAACCTCGCCGTAAGTCCTGCGGACGGGAAGCCGGAACAAGCGGAACAGCAAACAGTTCTGCTCAGCCAGGACGGTTCAGAGGGTAATTACTACGCCGTACAAACGCTGGCCTGGTCTCCGGACTCAAAGCATCTCGCCGCTTATCGAATCCGGCCCGGCTACCGGCGCGTCATCCACTACATCGAATCATCGCCTGCCGATCAGCTTCAGCCGGAGTACTCGTCGATGGTCTATCCCAAGGCCGGCGATGTGCT
>JBAUCP010000243.1:0-8781 GCA_049677625.1 Occallatibacter sp.
GTTCACGCAGGCATCGGCGAATGTGGCAGCAGGCAGCTTTTGCAACGGAAGCTCGGGACAACAGTCGTTGAGCGCCTATAGCGATGCCTGCCCGGCAGCGAATGCCGAGTTTGGCAACAGCAACGGCCTGAGCGTGGGCGTGGATGGCGCGGGCAATCTCTATTTATATGACGGCACCAGCAGCGCAACCGGCCAACTTGTGCGCAAGGTTCTGGCGCAGGGATTGGCGGAGCAGACGCTTGCGGTTCCGCTGATTCAAAGCTTCGAGATTCATCTTCCTGAAACGGCGGCAGGCACACTGAGCGGCGCTACAGCGGCTTTGACGTCCACTCCGGACATGACTGCCGGTACGCCCACTTGCACGCAGAATGCCGATGACTCGGTCGATTGCCTGACGTCTGTCACTGCGACGCCTTCGGCAGTGGGTCTGCGTTCAGCGGCTCTTGCAGTAACGTTGCCTGCGGGGAGCTGGGAGAATGCGTCGGGCAGCATTGCGCTTAGCGGAACCGTCCCCGGAGCCGTGCTGGTGGCTGACAATGCATCGACCACGGTGAATGGCGTGACTACGCCCATTGCGCCCGCCACGAATGCGGCCTTGAGCGCGATTTTGCCTGAAGGCGTGGCGCTCGACGGCGCGGGCAACGTCTACGCGATGGACGCGAACAGCGGATCGATTCTCGAGTCAGTGCAAGGCGCGGCCGGCGTGGCAATCTCTACGCAGCTGCCTTCGAATCCGAGCCAGATCGCGGTCGATCCGCTCGGCGACGTTTTTGCCGCGGGCAGCGGCACTCCATCCATCGAGGAGCTCAAAGTGAGCGGCGCTCCGGCGTCAGCGGGCGCTCCTGCAACCTTCACATCCGCCACAATCTCCTACGCCCCACTCAATCACGGCACGCCCGTTCCGGAGGGAATAGCGGTCGACAAGGCCGGAGATCTTTACGTTGCCGACAATCAGGGATCGGCGGCAAACAACGCTATCTATCGGCTCACGCTTGAGCCGAACGCCGCGCTCCCGCAAGTCACCGTGGCAACAGGCTTCGCCGATCCCGTCTCGCTGGCTGTGGATAGCTCGGGAGATGTCTTTGTCGCCGACAAGGGTGCGGGCGCGGTCTACAAGCTCGTGCCGAACACCAGCGACTCCTACACGCAGACCACGGTCCTCTCGGGCGTGATTCCGGTCGCCGTGGCAACAGACCCCGCGGGCGACGTCTATGTGCAGGACCAGAGCAGCGCCACCGTGATTGAGGTTCCGCTCAGCGGAGCGGAGACACCCGTGCTTACCGGATTGCAAAATCCCACCGGCATTGCAGTCGATGGCCTGGGCAACGTGTACAGCGCTGATGCGACAAAGATGAACATTCTGCGCGTGGTGCGCAATGCAGGTTCTTATGGTTCCACCGCAAGTCCGCTTACGAGTGTCGCCGCCACGCTGACCAACGTGGGCAACCAGGCCGCCGCGGGAACAGCGCAAACGCAAGCCAGCGCCTTCACGCTTTCGGCCAGCGATTGCGCCATCGCATCTACCAGCGCATTCGCTTCCGGCCTGGCCTGCCCGGTTTCAGCGGCATTGTCTTCTTCCGTGCTCCAGAATCCCGGCACAGCTTACACAGATGTGCTGTCGTTCCTCGCTGCGCCCTCGATTGGCTCGATCAGCTTCAGCGACATCGTGCCTGCCGGCCCCACGTCGATGAGCCTTGTGGGACCAACCAACCCGTTGTTCGCGGCCAGCGGCACTGAGGCTACCTTTGTCGCGACGGTCACCGGCATCGCTGCGCCCAGCGGCAGTCCCATCTCCGTGACGGTCAGCTCGGTTACTAATGCGGGCACTACGGTGGTTTATTCCAGCACGCCGACGCTGAACGCTTCGGGCCTGGCGGCAATCCCACTCTCGGGTCTCGCACCGGGCAACTATGCGATTGCAGTCGCCTACGCGGGCGTTACCAATACTTATTCGCCTTCGAGCGCATCGGCCTCGTTCACGGTGGAGCAGTATGTGGCTACCGGCGACAGCCGCACCGTTACCGAGCCGACCATTCCGGCAGTCTGCTCCGCGCTCAGCGCCGGTCTCACGATGGTGAACGACGATATTCCCACGTCAGTGGATTCGACGGCGAGCAATCCTGACGGCGCGCGCATCCAGGCTGCGCTCAATAGCTGCGCGGGCACGGGGCAGGCTGTCGAGCTTTCGGCTGGCAGCGGAGGCAACAATGCTTTCCTCAGCGGCCCGCTCAGCATGCCCTCAAACGTGACGCTGCTGGTTGACCCCGGCGTTGTGCTCTTCTTCTCGCGCAACGAGCAGGATTACGACACAACCCCCGGCACGCACACCTGCGGCACCGTCAATAATTCGAGCGCCACGGCGAGCTGCCTGCCGCTCATTGATATTCCCGGCAGCGCCACCAACGTGGGCATCATGGGCTATGGCAAGCTCGACGGCCGCGGCGGAGATGCGCTGCTCAACGCCTTCCCGTCCAGCTTTGCCGGCCAAAGCTGGTGGGGCCTGTCGTCCATCGCCAACAACGGCGGCACTCAGCAAAATCCGCGCTTCATCCAGATGGACTCGGGCTCCAGCAACATTACGCTCTACAAGATCACGCTGCGCAACTCGCCGCTCTTCCACGTTTCAACTACCGGCGCCGTCTCCAACTTCACCGCATGGGACATCAAGATCGTTACGCCCACCAGTTCGCGCAATACAGACGGCATTGATCCCGGCAACGCGCAGAACTTCACCATTACCCGCTCCTGGATTTCGGACGGCGACGACAACGTAGCCGTGGGCGCTGCCGGCTCCACGCCCGCCGCCAACATCTCCGTCACCAACAACCACTTCTTCGCCGGTCACGGCGAGTCCATCGGCAGCTATACGCAGGCGGGCGTGAGCAATGTGCTATTCGACAGCAACATGCTCTCCGGCAATGGCATCGCGGGCTCGGGCAGCTCAATCAACGACACAGCCGACAGCAACTCTACGGGCCTGCGCATCAAATCCGGTTACGATCGCGGCGGCCTGGTGACCAACATCCAGTACTCGAACTCGTGCTTCCAGGATCACAAGGCCGAAATCGTCTTCAGCCCGAACTACGAGGCCACGACGGGGAGCGCTGCGCCCAACCTCCAGAACATCCTGATGCAGAACCTCGCGTTTCTTACCGCGGGAACCGCGCAGTTCACCGGCACAAGCGACAACAGCGCGGTTTATCCGCTGCAGCTCACGCTCGACAACGTAAGCTTCCCGAGCTCGTTTGCGGCTTCCGAGTTCAGCCCTGCGCCTACTGAAACCGCCATGAGCTACGGCCCCGGACAGGTTTCGAGCGATTTCGTCTCCGACTACGCAACCTTCGCCGGCGCCAACGGCAACAGTGTCTCGAGCAACATTACGGCGGCCAGCCTCAACTCGCCCGTGTGCAGTTTTACTTACATTGCGCCGGAGCTGACCGGACCCAACGGCCAGACCCAGGCCATCACCGAAGGCCAGAACGCAACCGTGGTCGCGATTCTCACGCCGGCAGTGGGCGGCGCAGCCTATCCAACGGGCACCGTCACGCTCACGGACGCGCTGACGAGCGCCACAACGACGGTTACGCTGCCGGGGACTACCGACACCTTCTTCATTCCGATCACCGGCCTCGCGCCCGGCACGCACAGTTTCACGGCAACCTACTCCGGCGACTCCAACTACAAGCTCAGCTCCGGCCAAACCGCCTACTCCACGGCCGGACCCTACATTGTCACCGTCAACGCCGGCAGCCTGGGCGCCAGCTCCACCCTGTTGTCCGGCGTGCCCACCTCAGTGGCCTACGGCACTTCGTTCACAGCCACGGCAACCATCACGGGCAGCAGTCCCACCGGCACGGTCGAATTCATCGTGAACGACACGGTCTACCAAAGCGCGCCAGTCGTTTCCGGATCGGCCTCGGCCACGGTCACTCTGCCCTACAGCACCAGCGCTTACAACATCTACGCCGTCTATAGCGGCGACGCCGCCAATGACGGTTCTTCTTCAGGGTCGCAGTCGGTCTCGGTCACTCCCGCGCTCACCACTACCACGCTCGCGGCGAACACCACCACCACTACCCTGGGCCATCCCGTCGTGCTCACTGCAACCGTCACGTCATCGGTCGGCGCCCCCACGGGAACCGTTACATTCACCTACACAACAACCGGAAGCGGCACGCCGCAGGCCACCACCGCGACGCTGGTTGCTGCGTCCACTCCGAATACCTCGGTTGCCACGGCGGGCGTTGACCTGCTCGTCGGCACAGACAACGTGACAGCGACCTACGCTGCCAGCGGCAGCTTTGCGGGCTCGGCTTCCGCGCCCATGACATTCACCGTCACTGCTGGAAACATCCTTCCGCTGCCGTCCAATCCCATCGCGCTGCCTTACACCATGACCACCATTGCAGGCGGCGCGGCGGCTAATTGCGCCAGCGAAACCGACAGCTTCGGTGACGGCTGCCCGGCCACCTCCATCCTCTTCGGCGGCTCGGTTGACCTGCGCAGCGTTGCCGCCGATCCCTTCGGCAACGTGTACCTTACGGACGCAGTGGCCAGCGTGATCCGGCGCATTGCGCCCAACGGCGTTATCACTGACTTCGCCGGCAAAGTGAGCGGCTCGGCCTGCGCTCCCACGGCCACGGCCGGCTGCCCGCCGACGCAAGTGAGCATCGACAAGGCGCGTGGCGTGTCTTCTGACGCGCAGGGCAACATCTACATCGCCGGATACGACAGCCACGAAATCTTCGAGGTGAGCGCCTCTACCGGCCTGCTTTATCTGGTTGCCGGCACAGGAACCGCCGGCAGCTCCGGCGACGGCGGCGCGGCGACCCTCGCCCAGGTGAACGCACCGCGCGGCGTGTGGGCCGATACAGTCGGCAACGTCTACATCGCCGACACTTCGAACAACAAGATTCGCGTCGTCGATGTCACCGGCAACATCCACACCTTCGCCGGCAGCGGAACCGCATCGTCGACCGGCGACGGCGGCCCGGCAACTGCGGCCACTATCGACAACCCGCAGGGCGTGATGACCGATGCGAACCTGAACGTTTACATCGCCGACTCCAGCGGCGGCAAGATTCGCGTTGTCTGCGTCACCTGCGGCACGGGTTCGCCGCTCGATGCGCTGCTGGCCGCGCTCGGCATCCCATCGCCGCAGAATGGAACCATCTACACCATCGCCGGCGGAGGCAGCTCCGCGGGACCGTATCCCACCCTCGCCACCAACGTGAGCATGAGCCCGCAAAAACTGGCCATCGATCTGAGCGGCAACATCTACATCTCCGACGGCAACGGCGTTGCCTGGTTCCTCGATGCGCACACAGCAGACATTCGTCCCATCGCCGGCGGCACCAGCACCAACTGCTCCACTGCGACTGACAAATTCGGCGACGGCTGCCCGGCTGCGCAAGCGGTCATTGGCGATGCCGGCAACGGGATCGGCGTTGGCACGGACTCACTCGGCAACCTCTACATCTCTGACACGCTGAACGCGCGCATTCGCAAGGTCACTACCGGCCTGGCGTCGCCTTCCACTGCAACCGCAAGCACCGCCACGCAGCCCGTCGAGCTGCACTTCATCCCCGGCGACACGCTCGCTGCCACCAACGGCATCGCTTACTCTTCGAGCGAGTGGTCTCTCACCACGCCCACCTGCGCCACCAACTCCGACTCGACCTCCGATTGCCTGCTGTCTTCGAGCTTCACGCCTGCCGTGCCCGGCGCTCGCTCCACGCCGCTCACCGTTAACAGCGCGCAGAGCAACACGGCTTCTCTTGGGCTCACCGGCGTTGGGCTTGGCGCGGGAGCAACCCTTGACCCCGCAACTCAAACCAGCTTCGGATCGAGTCTCGCCGTCACCGGCCTTGCCGCTGACAACGCAGGCAACGTCTACGTCTCCGACTCGAACACCAAGCAGGTCTTCCGCTTCGCTGCTGCCGCACAAGCCCAGGGCGCGAGCGCGACGGGAACTGCGCTTGCAACATTCGCCGCTCCAGGCGCGGTCGCCACTGATCCGCGCGGCTACGTCTATGTGGCGGACACTTCCGCGGGCACGGTGACGCAAATCTCACCTGCCGGCGCGACGGCTCCATTGCCATTCACTTTCACTATGCCCGCAGGTCTCGCGGTCGACGCGTTGAACAATCTCTACGTCTCCGACTCCGCAGCGCAAGCTGTCTATCAGATCGATCCCATTACTGGCGTTGAGCGCACGCTCGCACTCGGTGCGCTGGTTTCGCCCGCCGGTCTGGCCATCGATCCCGCGGGAAATCTGCTGGTCGCCGATCCGGGCGCACCCGCCATCTACCGCTTCAACTTCGCAACCGGCGCACGCACCACCGTATCGAGCCCTGCCGTTGCGCCCGCGGCCGTCCTCACTGACGCGGCCGGAAATCTGCTGGTCGGCGATACGGCGTCGATTCTTGCCGTGCCCGCCAGCAGCAACAGCGCGCCATTCACCGTCGCCAGCCTTGCACCTGCGGCGCTGGCCATCGATTCGGCGGGCAATCTCTACACCGGCTCGGCGGGCGCGGTACTCAAGCTCACGCGCACGCAGGGCTACGTGCAGTTCGCCACCTCCACGCCGCCGCAAACCGTCAATCTCCTCGAGTCTGGCAACCAGGCGTACTCGGCCGGCGCGTTTACCCAGACCGACACAAGCGACTACACGCTCGCTCCCACCGTTTCCACGGACTGCGCGCTCACGACCAGCGGCTCCGGAACCCTCGCCATCGGTGGCGTCTGCGCGCTCACGGCCACCTACACGCCCACCACCTATGCAACAACCACTGACGCCGTCACCTTCAACGGCAATCTTTTGAACGCCGCGCTCTCCACGCCGTCGTCAGTCCAACTCACACTTACAGGCCCGGCAACTCCGCCCGCATCCTCCATCACGCTCAGCGCGTTCACCCCCGCATCGCCAATCTACGGCCAGCCCATCACGTTGAGCGCCACGGTCTCGGGAGCAGCAGTCGCGCCCGCCGGCACGGTCGTCTTCACCGTCGACTCTGCCACGTACAACGCAACACTCGTCAACGGCACTGCCACGACTGTCGTCAACGGTCTTAGCGCTGGCTCGCACAGCGTTTCGGCCGCTTACACCAGCAGCAACGGCTACGCGTCGTCCACTTCCACGACGGCAACGCTCGTGGTCGGCCAGGCTACGCCCATTGTCACCTGGTCCACGCCAACTGCCATCACCTACGGAACAGCGCTCAGCGGCATGCAGCTCGACGCGTCCGCTTCAGTGAGCGGCACACTCATGTATTCACCGCAGGCCGGAGCCGTGCTCGGCGCGGGCACCCAGATGCTTTCCGTTCTCTTCACGCCCACCAACACAACCGACTACAAATCCGTTACGCAAACCGTACAGTTGACGGTCAACAAAGCAGCGTCTTCTGTTGCGCTTGCCGCCAATCCCAATCCAGCCGCGCAGGGCAAACCGGAGACGCTCACTGCGACCGTTAGCGGCGCGGGCCAGCCCGGCGGAGCCGTTGTCTTCATGTCCGGATCGGCGACGCTCTGCACGTCAATCCTCAACTCCGGCCTCAACTCCGGCGTGGCCACGTGCTCGTTCACGCCCGCTGCTTCGGGCACGCTTTCGATCACCGCGCAGTATCAAGGCGACGCCAATCACCTGGGCTCGTCCGCCAGCCTCTCGCTCAATGTGTATGACACGGCGATCTCGCTCCAATTTGCGAGCACGCAGCTCATCTATCCCGGCGCGACCAATGTCACCGTATGCGTCTCCGGCGCCACCAAAGCCACGCCCACCGGCACCGTGCAGATCGTCGACGGCGCAACTGTACTCACCACGCTTACCCTCGGCGGCAACGGCTGCGCATACTGGTATATTTCGCCTGGACTGAAAGCAGGCGCCCACTCCATCACCGCGGTCTACTCCGGCGACAAGAACAATCCGCCCGGAACCTCGGCTCCGACGGTTCTCACCGTCAGTCCGGTTCCGGTCAACATGTCTGTCTCCTGCTGGAACGCGTCGTTCCCCTACGGCGGCAACTACCAATGCACGGTCAACGTAAGCTCCAACGCGGGCTCGGCGCAGGGCAACATCACCTATAGCTACGATGGAGGCGCGCAGGTAGCCGTTCCGCTCAGCAATGGCAATGCGCAGTTCACCATCACCAAGCCCGTGGCCGGCAATCAAAGCGTGGCGATCGGCTACGCGCAGCAGACCAACTATGCCGCCGCTGCTTCGCAGACTGAGAACTTCACCGTCACGCCAGCCCCGGTCAACGTCTCTTTGACGCCGTCCACCTGGTACGCCACCGTGGGGACAGCCATTACCTTCCAGGCCGCAGTGTCTTCCTGGAG
Organism: Occallatibacter sp.; assembly: GCA_049677625.1. Taxonomy (GTDB): domain Bacteria; phylum Acidobacteriota; class Terriglobia; order Terriglobales; family Acidobacteriaceae; genus Telmatobacter. The sequence continues at coordinate 8,338 of JBAUCP010000243.1, forward strand.
CGCAGGCCCGCCCGATGGCATCGGAGCCGTCTCCTTCTACAACGGCTCAACGCTCCTGGCTACCGTACCGGTGAATGCCAGCGGCCAGGCCAGCTACACCACTTCGAGCTTGTCCGCGGGCAGCCGCATGATTACCGCAACCTATGCAGGAGGAGCTAACTACGCAACTGGTTCAAGCAGCGTAACCATCACGCTCGTTCCGTAAACCCGGATTCGGCCCGGGAGTAGCCGGCGCGCGGGCCGGCTGCGAACGCCGCAGTTGGCTTCTTACTTTCCAATGCAGTAAGGCGTTTCTCCAGTTTCTGTGGAGTTTTTGCCGTAGCGCAGGGTGGCGTTTTCTTGAGGAAAGCGCCACTTAAGCTCGTGCTTCCGGTCTACAGTAATTCCGAAACTGCTATAACCGGGCAACAGGCTGAGCGAGGCACATTCATACAGAGTTAAGTC